>DATENK010000464.1:0-2414 GCA_035275085.1 Verrucomicrobiia bacterium
CAGTGAATCCTTGACCGCCGAAGGAGCGGCTCAGCTGCTCCATGGAAGGCATTTCATCGCGGCACGGTCCGCACCATGTCGCCCAAAAATTGACAAGCATCAGGTTGCCGCGGTTGCCACTGATGCTCACGATGCCGCCCACGGCATCCCTTAGATTGAAGTCTGGCGCGCGCGTAAACGCCGGCTTGCTCAAGCCGATCGATTTCAGCAGATCGTCGTTCGTATCCCTGCCCTTCGATTGAGCCCATGGGGCCGAGGACAGGGTCGAGCTAAAAACGCACGCCCCAAGGGTCACAAGAAATCTCTCAGCTGTTCGGCTCATAGGGCATCCTCCAGAGTTCGGCCAATCCTAACGCTCATACCGAATCCGCGCTGAGCTGTCTAACGGACAAGAATATCTACTGAATTGACCGCCCGAGCCTCATCGGCTACTCTCAGCCTCGCCTATCATAGAGCAGGAGGCGCAGGTTTTGTGAAGAAAATACATTTGCTCCTGCTGGGCTAATCGTCATAAATGAGGTTCATCCCCAGAGTCGTTGTTCTCCTGCTCATCGCCGTTTTTGCCGTTTCCTGCGCTGCACCGCAGACGGTTGTTGCTCAAGCCCCCGCCAAAGCGATTGTGCTTGCCTGGGATGGCGCCGTTCCGAGCTTCGTTCGCGAGATGCTGCGCGATGGCAAGCTTCCCAATTTGGCAAAGCTGATCGAGGGAGGAGCGTATGCCGACGATGTCAAAGCCGGCTTTCCCTCTAAGACCGCGCCCGGCTTTGCATCGTTGATGACCGGCGCACCGCCAAGCATCACCGGCATTACGGGCAATCGTGTTCCGAGAGCACCACGCGGCGAGTTTACCATCCTGGACAGCTTGGCTGGATTTTCTGAAGCGCCGCTTCAGGCGGAGCCTATCTGGTCGGTGGCCACGCGTGCGGGCAAAAAAGTGGTGATATCTCACATGCCGGCGTTTGCCGACGAGTTGACCGACCAAGCCGTGCGTTTTTCCGGCTATACCCTAACCGCCGGCCGCGATGGGATTGTCACCAAGCGCGCAATTCAAAATGAAACGGCAGGCGCCTGGAATGAGTCGCCGACCAGCGATGCACCACCGGTGGAAATCATGTTTTTCGTCGGTGAGGCATGTTTTTTCGGGTTATTGATCGATGATCCGGCGGATACTCAAGTTGGCTACGACACGTTACTGATCGCGACGGCTCGCGACGGCCGCGAAATAAAAGCGAAACTAAAGCCAGCTTCAGCGAGCGTTGCTGGAGAACTGTTTTGGAGCACGCCGGTCGCGGTTACGGTAACCGGCAATCAGCAAGCAAAAACTTATTTTCGACTGTTCGATTTAAAGTCCGACGGGAGCGATTTCCTTCTTTACTACACCCGTCCGGCGCGCGATCTGCCGATTCCGCAAACGGACGTCGCTCCGGGCACCACCGTGCAGACTTTCATCGGCAATGGCGCGAGCATGCTTTATCATCAAGGCGCCTTCGGGAGAACCATTCCGAATGGCGGCTCGGGTGGTGCCGAGGCACGTTACCTCGAGACCGTGACGATGGCGCAACACCAGCTGATGGAAACCAATCGTTGGGCGATCGAGCAATTACCCTGGGATTTATTTTTGGCCTATACACCATTTCCCGATGAGGCCGAGCATCTCTGGCGCGGTTATCTCGATTCAACTCTTGCCACTTACAATCCGGAGACTGCGGCGCGACTGCGTCCCTTCCTTGAACGAGCCTATCGCACCTCGGACGAGCATCTTGGACTCTTGCTGGAAAAACGTCCGTCCAACACGATTGTCGCTCTCATTTCAGACCACGGCATGGAAGGCGTGAACAAGCGCGTCGCATTGAACTGGCTGCTGCAAGAAAGCGGGCTCTTGACACTCGACATGCAAGGAAAGGTCGATTTAACCAAGACCAAGGTGCTCTATCCGGCAGTCAATAATGGCTATCTCCTGATCAACTCCAGCGATCGGAAGAACGGCATCGTTCCGCCTGAGGAGCGCGCCCAAGTCGTCAGCAAAACGCGCGCAGTGCTCGATTCGGTGCGCGACGCCGAGCAGCCTGTGGTCAGTGCGGTGTATGATGCCGACTCCTATGGCCTGAAGATGGGTATTGGCGGCCCATTCGGCGGCGATCTGTATCTCGACCTTGCTTCGGGCTACGATTTCGATCCGCGCATCGGGCCCGGTCCACTGATCACCGAGGGCGAACCCTACGGCAATCACGGCGCCGACCCCGAGCAAAGTTCGATGCGGACAATCATGGTTTTGAATGGACCGAGAGTTCTGGCCGGACAGAAGCTTGCGAACGTGCGCATTATAGATTTCGCGCCAACCCTTGCCTCGCTGCTTCACCTATCCAAGCCGAAGAATGCTACCGGCCGCGTACTAAATGAAGCCGTCGAGCAGC
>DATENK010000465.1:0-4340 GCA_035275085.1 Verrucomicrobiia bacterium
TCTGGTTTGCACTCGCCATGGGCTTCGCTGCGTTGCTCGTTCCCATCCACGAACGCGGCCGCGAGGCTGCCACCGAGTACCTCACTGGTTACTTGATCGAACTCTCTCTTTCGATGGACAACGTGTTCGTCATCGCCCTGATCTTTTCCTATTTCCGTGTCCCGTCCGAACAGCAACATCGCGTGCTTTTTTGGGGCATTCTCGGCGCCTTGCTCATGCGCGGGGTCCTCATCGGCGCGGGGGCCGCGCTCATCAACGCTTTTCACGGCATTCTTTATGCCTTTGGCGCTTTCCTCGTTTATAGCGGGGTCAAAATGATCTTTACCGATGCTGAAGGTGTCCACCCGGACAAAAATCCCGTCATTCGCCTCGCCCGCAAGCTCTATCCCGTGTCCCCGGAGTTCGAAGGTCAAAGATTTACCACGCGGCTAAACGGCAAAATGGCCCTGACGCCCCTCGCCATCGTGTTGCTGATGGTCGAAACCACCGACCTGGTGTTTGCGCTCGATTCCATCCCTGCCATCTTCGGCATCACGAGCGATCCTTTCATCGTTTTCACTTCGAATGTGTTCGCCATCCTCGGGTTGCGTTCCCTTTATTTCGTGCTCGCTGGCGCTATCCAATATTTTAAATTCCTGAAGATCGGGCTTTCGATCGTCCTTGTATTCATTGGCGTTAAAATGCTCATCGAGTTTTGGGAATGGAAGATTAAGACTAGCGTGTCACTGATCATCGTCGCCGGCATCCTGGCTCTTTCCGTGATTCTTTCCATCATTGCGGCCCGCTTCGAAGCGCGCCGCGCCACTAAATGAAATACCGCTGGATCATCGCTCCACCGCAACCGCTGCTCGCGGAATCTCTCATCCGCGACCTGGGCATCACGCCCTTGCTCGCCCAATGTCTGCTGAACCGCAGCATCGATAATCCTGACGCCGGCGACCGTTTCCTCGAACCACGCCTGAAAAATCTTTCCGACCCTTATCTGCTCACCGGCATGGCTGAGGGAGTCGAACGTTTGTTCCACGCCCGCGCGAATGGCGAATCCGTCGTCATCTTCGGCGATTACGACGTCGATGGCGTCACCTCCACCGCGTTGCTCACCGAAGTCCTGCGCGCCCTCGGCTGGAATGTGCAGTTCTATCTTCCGCATCGCATGGATGAAGGCTACGGCCTCAGCCAGATCGCCGTGGAGAATTGTCTAAAGAAATTTTCCACCAAACTCATGCTTGCGGTTGATTGCGGCTCCAGCTCCTCCGCCGTCATCGATTGGTTGAACACACAAGGCGTCGATTCGATCGTCCTCGATCATCACCAGACCGGCCCCTGTCCGCCCAATGCCCGCGCGCTCATCAATCCGCATCACGGTGGCAACCCTCACCTGCGCGAACTCTGTTCCGTCGGCCTCGCATTCAAATTCGCGCATGCCATCCTCAAACGCGCGCGTGATCTCGGCATCGCCGAAGCGTTCCAAATCGATCTTCGTAACTTCCTCGATCTCGTCGCTCTCGGCACGGTCGCCGACCTCGTCCCGCTCACCGGCGAAAACCGCATCCTCGTCAGCCGCGGGTTAATGCAACTTTCCGCTACCAAACGCATCGGCCTCCGCGCTCTGATGGAGATCGCGCAGTGCAAACAAGCAATCGGGCCGCAGGAAGTCGGCTATCAACTCGCCCCGCGCCTCAACGCCGCGGGGCGCCTCGAGAATGCCCTCGAAGCCCTCCACCTCCTCCTCGGCACCGACGCGGACGAATGCAACTTAATCGCGCAGCGCCTTGATGCTCGCAATCGCGAACGCCAGGCTATCGAAAAGAAAATCGTCACTGAGATCATGGCCGCCATCCGGTTTGATCCCGCGCAGGATTTTGCCATCGTTCAGGGCCACGAATCATGGCACATCGGCGTCGTCGGCATCGTCGCCTCCCGCGTCCTGCAGGAATTCTATCGTCCAACCATTGTCCTCGGCGGCGACGGCGCAGAATGGCGCGGTTCCGGCCGCAGCATCGAAGGCTTTGACATGGCCGCCGCGCTCCGCGACTGTTCGGACCTTCTCGTCAAACACGGCGGTCACGCCATGGCCGCCGGCGTCAGCATACGCGCCGAGAACGTCGACGCTTTCCGGGCGCGCATGAACGACATCGCAAAATCAAAATTGCAATCCGACCAACTCATCCCACCCTTGCGCCTCGACGCCGAAACCACTCTTGCAAACCTTACCTTTCCGCAAATTCGCGAACTCGAACGGATCGAACATTGCGGCATCGGCAATCCCCCTATCCGTCTCCTCCTCCGCAACGTTCACCAACCCCGTCCTCTTCAGCGCGTCGGCGCCGACAAACGCCACGTCAAACTCTGGATCGGCGACGGCCAGGTCACCCGCGAAGCCATCTGGTGGAACGCCGGCGAACTCCCCCTTCCCGTCGGCCAGTTCGACCTCGCCTTCTCCCCCGAACTCAGCGAGTACAAAGAACTCTTTACCGTCCAACTCCGCGTCCTCGATTGGCGGCCTGCTGAGTAGGCTCTGACCCGCTCAGCTGTAAACTTCGTCGCGCCGAACATTCGCCTAAGCGATTTCAATTCATGAATGCAAAGAGTTAGGTTTTTCGCCTCGCGCCAAGCAGATGGATCTCCGCCGTTCATCCTTGCTTTGTGTGCGTGGATCACGTACAGGAAACTCAAGAAGTGCAATGATTGAGACGCCACATCAAGCGGCGATCAACCAGCTCGCTGCGCTGTTTCGGAGCAACCAGCCAACACGTCCGGTGCTTCTGCTTGGCGCTGGTGCCTCATTCAGCTCAGGGGTTCCAACTGCGGCGGAGTTGGTGCAGCAAGTCGCCCGTTTGGGTTGCGCCATTGAGAAATTTGGAGACGAACGCCGGATAGTGCACATTACTCCAACTGATTCGAGAATCTATGCTCAAACGCAGGATTGGTGGAACCCTCAGCAGGTAGCAGACTGCTTTCCCTATGCCGTGGAGGCCGTTCTGCGTCCGCCAGAACGCCGTCGAACCTGGCTTGCAAAGTGGATTAAGCATCAACGCATAAGCGACGGCTACGCTGCTCTTGCACGGCTGATGGCACGGAAGCTGTGTTGGACAATATTGACGACCAACTTTGATTCCGTACTCATTGAATCTCTCGCTTCCCATAAGATGCAACTTCGGGAGATTATTGAAGTGAACAGAACGCGCGACGATTTAGCTCGTTTCCGCTCACACAACCGTTGCCAGATCGTTTATCTCCATGGTGCCATTGATTACTACACCGATTGCAACCTCGTGCACGAAACGCAGATTTTGAGCGACAAGCTTGCTGAAAAACTCTGGCCTATGCTAAGCGAGGCTCCATTGATTGTCATTGGGTATCGGGGTTCTGAGCTTTCTGTGATGCAGCACCTCCTCGGAAAGGGAATTGAAAAGTGTGATCGGTTTCGACACGGAATCTTTTGGTGTCATCGCAAAGGTGTTCTTCATCCTTCCGTTATAGCACTGCAGGCGCAGCTAGGTTCAAGTTTTAAGGCTCTTGAGATCGAAGGATTCGATGAACTATTTGTTGGACTAGACTTAGCCCTTACAGGCGATTCGGTTTCTCAGGATCGGTTCACTGAAGTGGACGTTCCCGTAAGCTGGGACTCGCGTCCGGCTGATGGCTTGAGCATGACTGACATCAACGAAGATGAGCTCAGATCGACCCTGCTTAATTACTGGAGAGAGTTAGGGATAAACCCTCCTCCTTCAGGGGAGTTTGAAACGTCGTTGATCGAACTCCAGCTAGCCGTCCGCAAAGACCAAAAGCTGATCCCTACAAATGCCTGCGTTCTTCTGTTTGGTCGTAATCCGAACGATCATTTTCCGCATGCTGCGGTCAGCCTTAGGGTAAAGAAAAAGAGACAATCCATTTTTAGCGGCAATTTGGTTAGGCAGTTCGGAGACATCTCTGCCGCATTGAATGATGCAAACGTCAATCCGGTAGTTCGCGTGAAAAGCGAAACAGGATCTTTCGAGAAGCAGGCTTACCCGCCGTTAGCGCTTCGAGAATTGATCGTGAACTTGTTGGTGCATCGAGACTACGGCGTTCAAGATATTAGTACGATTGAGCACTCTCCAGGTATTTCGTTAGAGTTTCGAAACCCTGGGGGGCTGGCACCCTCGATAATGCGGCGACTCACACTCGGCCCTGAAGGGGCGTTCACGCCTATTCGGGGGCATAGCGAGTGCAGAAACACGGTAATTGCCGACATTTTTTGCGGATTAGCTCAAATGGACAAAGCGGGTTCAGGTTTGCCGGATGTGGAGTTGGAAATGCCTAAGCATGGTGGGCGCGCAGAATTTTACTCCGAGACT
>DATENK010000466.1:0-6483 GCA_035275085.1 Verrucomicrobiia bacterium
TACGCGTTCCGCCCGCGTGTATCCGCAGCAGAGCGCCCGCACTCGCGAGCGATGCTGAGTTACGCGGCATCGCGCCCTTTGGAGTTCGGACTTTCCTCCCCAGCCCGCCGAAGCGAGCCGAAGCGATTCTCCGCCCTTCCAAAATCCGGGAAGAGTATAGCATGGTCGAAAAGGGGCGGCAATGGGCGAGCGTTCTTCAGAGTGAGCCTCCTTACGTCGGCTGCTACCGGGGAAGAAGTTGATGGACCGCTTGGTTTTGGTAGAGTGGGCATATGCCGATTTACGAGTTTCATTGCGGGAAGTGCGGAAAGGACAGCGAGGTGCTGGTGCGATCGAGCAAATGGGAAGGAACGCCGTGTCCGCATTGCGGATCGAAGAAGTTGGACAAGAAGCTTTCGGTATTCGCGTCATCGGGGGCCGCCGATGACGGACCCGTGTGCACTGGAAAACCACGGTCGTGCGGTTTGTGCGGGACCGGGAAGCCACATTCGCATTGAAAATGCGATGAGAATGCGAAATTTCAGGTTTGAGATTTCAAAGCGGGTTTGAGCAACATCGCGGGCATGTCGCCCGACGCGCTGATTTTCTGGTATGTGGTGGTTTTTCTTGCGGCGCTCTCCGGCGTGGCGGTATATTACGAGCAACGTCAGAAACGTTTCGGGCCAATGCCGAGCGCTGACCACATTTTTCGGTGTGAGAAGTGTGGTTATGTGTATACCGATGACCCTGATGTGGACCGTTCGCGTTGCCAGCAATGCGGCACGCTAAACGAGGCGATCGAGTTCTAGCTTCATTCGAATTGTAGATGGACAAAAAACAGTTAAACGCCATTTTTAACCGAGATTATTGACGCATATGGGAATGTGGATAGGACGCAACCGAAAAGCCCGTGTCACTTACGGATTTGATGAAATCGCCCTTGTGCCAGGCGACATCACAATCAACCCGACAGAGGTGGACACTACATTTTTGATTCCGCGCAAGGACGGCTCGCCGATCACGCTGAAGATTCCGGTGCTTGCCAGCGCGATGGACGGCGTGACCGATGTGCGGTTTTGCATCGAGATGGGGCGATTGGGCGGACTCGGTGTGATCAATCTCGAAGGCGTGCAAACGCGCTATGAAAATCCGGGCGAAGTGCTCGACACAATCGTAAAGGCGGAAAATGCCGCTGTCACCTCGCTGATCCAGAAGGTTTACACTGAGCCGATCAAAGAAGATTTGATTACGCGGCGGATTCAGGAGCTCAAAAAGGCCGGTGTACTTGCCGCGGTCAGCTCGATTCCGCAGAAGGCGGAGCAGTTTGGGCCGATCGCGCAGGAGGCCGGCGCAGATCTGTTTGTCGTCCAATCCACCGTTTCGACGGTCCGGCACGTTTCGACGCAATACAAGTCGCTCGATCTCCCCGCATTCACGAAGAACATGAAGATTCCGGTGATCATCGGCAATACGGTCACTTACAATGTCACACTGGAATTGATGGAATGCGGCGTGGCTGGTATTCTGGTTGGCGTTGGGCCGGGCGCAGCCTGCACTAGCCGCGGCGTGCTGGGGCTCGGAGTTCCGCAAGTCACCGCGACGGTCGATTGTGCCGCGGCACGCGATTATTATCATAAGAAAACAGGGCGTTACGTGCCCATCATTACTGATGGAGGCATGAGCAAAGGTGGTGATGTTTGCAAAGCGCTCGCGTGCGGATCGGATGCTGTCATGGTCGGCAGCGCGTTCGCGCGCGCACATGAAGCGCCCGGCCGCGGCTACCATTGGGGCATGGCGACGCCGCACGCGAATCTTCCGCGCGGCACTCGGATCAAGGTCGGCGTCTCTGGCACGCTGAAACAAATCCTCTACGGGCCCGCTACTGTGGACGACGGCTCGCAAAATCTCGTCGGCGCGATCACTACTTGCATGGGCAGCGTCGGCAAGCGGACTGTACGCGAATTTCAGGAGACCGAAATCATCATCGCGCCCAGCATCAAGACCGAAGGCAAGCTGTTCCAATCCGTCCAGAGCGTCGGCATGGGCACGCGCTAAAGTAACTGGTGCTCCCGCCCCGAATTGAACGGGGATCAACGGTTTAGGAAACCGCCGCTCTATCCATTTGAGCTACGGGAGCAAATGCTGCGCTCAAAATAGCTGATTCGGCCGAAAGCGCGAGCCGGATTTGTCAGGGCGGAACTTGATCCACTGTAGACTTGCCGTCGGGGAAGTTTGCAGGCAAAAATTTTTCAGGAATGGCTCAAGATGCTCCGTCGCTAAAGGCGGACTCTGCTGTCTCCGAGGCAGCGGAGGGAACGCCAATATATACCATCGGGTATGGCGCGCGCACGCTGGAGGAATTTATCGGCGCGCTGAAAACGAACCACATTGAGTATCTGATCGATGTGCGGACGGCGCCTTATTCGAAGTTTAAGCCGGAGTTTTCGAAGGAGTTGCTGCAACATCATCTGGAACGGGCGGGAGTTCGTTATGTATTCATGGGAGACACGCTCGGCGGCATGCCGAAGGACACGTGTTGTTGGACCGATGGCAAAGTGGATTACGAGAAATTGCAGGTGCAGCCGTTCTTCAAGGCGGGCCTGGCGCGTGTGCAGCAGGGGTTTCAGCAGCAACATCGGATTGCTTTGATGTGCAGCGAGGGGCGGCCGGAAGAATGTCATCGCAGTAAACTCATCGGCGAGGCGCTTGCGGCGGTAAATGTGCCCGTGTGCCACATCGACGAGGACGGTGTTTTAGTTTCACAACGAGAGGTGATTGATCGGCTCACAAAAGGGCAAATGGATTTGTTTGGTGCGCCGGCGTTCACGTCGAGGAAACGGTATGGAAATGAAGGTGAACAGGGTTAGGGCACGCCAACCGTGATAGAACTCGTTACCATTGGCGTCTACGGCGCTGATGAAAATCAGTTCTTCGACGCGCTACAGCGAGCAGGAGTTGACACCTTTTGCGATATTCGCTGGCGGCGGGGAATGCGCGGGCGGGAATATGCGTTTGCTAACAGTGCGCGGCTGCAGCAGCGGCTTGGCGAAATGGGAATTCGATATGTGCACGTGCGCGACGTGGCTCCGAGTCCGGACCTGCGAAAGGCGCAAGCAAAAGCGGACAAGGAGCATCGTATCGCGCGACGCAAGCGCACGGTCCTGGGTAATGAATTCGTTGAGGGCTATTGCCGAGATGTTTTGGCGAAATTGGAAAGCCAAAAATTCATCGCGCAGTTCGGGCCGGATGCGAAGGTGGTGGCATTGTTTTGTGTGGAGCGCGAACCTGCGGCTTGTCATCGTTCACTCCTGGCGGAACGATTGGAAAAGGACCTCGACGTCAAGGTCGCACACATAATTCCAGGAGGTAATCGATGAAAGTCTTAATCGTAGCCAAGACGCGGCGAGGCGGTGGCGCCTGCGTTGGGGGAATTACTGAGAAAGGGCATAGCATCCGCTTGATCGGGGAGGACGGAGACACAAATTCGCGGGCGGGAATGGAATATGAGGTGGGCGATGTCTGGGACATTGAGTTCCGACCCGATCGGAAGATCGTGCCACCACACGTGGAGAACGTGACCGTAACATTCGCAAGGAAGCTGGAGCGATCCAAACGAATCGAACAGGCGATTTGCCGCTACATGCCTCCGGTAATCGGCGGGCCGAAAAAATTGTTCGATGGGCTCGTCCAAACAGCGTCATCCGGCGCGCTGTATATCGCACAAGGAACGGGCTTACCGCAACGAAGCACAATGTTCTGGGTCTCCGACGAGCCGCTGAAACTCGATTCCAGAGGGAAACGGCTACACTATCGATATGCCGGACCTGAAGACGCATGCATGCTGGTGTTTGTTGGGTTCCAGGAGCCCATCGACGTCATCCCAGCGGGTGCGTTGTTACGAGTGTCGTTGGCGCACTGGTGGCGGCCGAGTGATGGGCGGGATGCGGAGGACCGTTGCTATGTGCAATTATCAGGCTGGTTTCTCGAAACACCTTCCGAAAAGCGGCAATCGGTGATGCCGAGAAACTGTCCGCGCTCCGATCCTCGCCACGTGTTGAAACAGACATTCGGTTACGATGATTTTCTGCCGCTGCAAAGGAATATAATTTCCGGCGTGCTCGCAGGCGTGGATGCTCTGGCGGTGATGCCGACTGGTGGAGGTAAGTCGCTCTGTTATCAGCTTCCCGCAATCATATTCGAGGGCCTCACTGTCGTTGTCTCACCGTTGATTGCCTTGATGGAAGACCAGGTGAGACAACTTCGCGATCTCAATATCCCCGCGGCGTTCCTGAACAGCACCGTGGCGCATAATGCGTACGTGGCGATCAAGCAATGTATCCGCAGCGGCGATGTGAAAATACTTTACGTCGCGCCCGAGACGTTGCTCAGACCCGAGACGTTAAAGTTGCTTGAAGAGAGCAAGCTGTGTTGCCTGGCGGTGGATGAAGCGCACTGCATTTCAGAGTGGGGCCATGATTTCCGACCGGAGTACCGGCAATTGCCCGAGGTGCGGCAACGATTTCCACAAGCCGTGTGCCTCGCTCTGACCGCCACAGCCACCCCGCGGGTTCGTAAAGATATCTGCGAATCCCTCGGCATCGTGGCCGAAGCGCAATTTGTCGCCAGCTTCAATCGACCGAACCTTTTCCTGCGCGTTGAGCCACGCGGCAAGGGTCTGGCACAGACCCTTGCCTTCCTTGAAAGGCATCGTGGCGAATCAGGGATCATTTATTGCGCCACGCGGAAGCAGGTGGATGAACTCACTGCGGATCTGAACGCGAACGGTTGGTTGGCGCTGCCGTACCACGCGGGCATGGACGACCGCGTCCGCCGCGAGAACCAGAATCGCTTTACCAGCGACGAAGTGCCGCTCATGGTCGCGACGATTGCGTTCGGCATGGGCATCAACAAGGCCAACGTTCGTTTTGTGGTGCATTACAACTTGCCCAAAGACCTCGAAAGTTATTACCAGGAAATCGGCCGCGCGGGCCGCGATGGCCGACCGTCCGAATGCCTCCTGTTGTTCAATGGCGGTGATGCCACGAAGATCCGCCACTTTATTCGGCAAGGCGCTGCTCAAGAAAGCGCGGGGCGCGAAGAACGGCTGCGGGCGATGATGCACTTTGCCGAAACGCGGATATGCCGTCGCATTGGGTTGTTAGGATATTTCGGGGAATCCTTCAAAGGGTCGTGCGGCGCGTGTGACAATTGCAGACCGCTTCCGTCGCTGGCTCTGTCAAAGACGAGCGTGGCCACAGTGATCCCCCAGACGGAGCAACCCTCGAAGCGCCGCCGAGGCGTAGCGATCAACTCTCCGCATCCAGAATTGTTTGAACGGTTGCGGGAGTTGCGGAAGCGAATCGCGGATGAAGAGGGTGTGCCGCCCTTTGTGGTTTTCTGGGATAGCACGCTGATCGAAATAACGGTCCACTTGCCAAGGAATGAACAGCAGTTTCGTGCCACGAAGGGTATCGGGCCCGCCAAACTGCAGAAGTATGGCGCCCCGTTTGTTCGGACGGTCCAGGAATACTGTCGTGAGCGGAAGCTGTAACGTATGCCTTCGCACGCAGATGCTCTGATCATCGGCGCCGGACCGACGGGGGCAGTGGCGGCGAAGCGCTTTGCCCAGGCGGGCATGCGCGTGGTGGTGCTTGAACAGGGAGATTGGCCGGATTATTCGAAGGCGCGCGCGGACCATCTGGATTTTGAACTGACGATGGGTTGTCACTGGTCGGGAAATCCGAATCGACGGAAGGCAGCGTGTGATTATCCGATTGAAGATACGGACTCCGATATTTCGGCAGTGCTCTATAATGCCGTCGGTGGCGGCACGGTGATTTACGCGGCGCATTGGCAGCGGAACATGCCTTCGGATTTTCGCGTGCGCACGCTGGATGGGGTGGGGGATGATTGGCCGCTCACGTATCATGATTTGCAGCCGTATTACGAGCGCGTGGAGGAAGACTTTGGTGTCTCAGGTCTCGAGGGTGATCCTGCGTTTCCGCCGGGTAAAGGCCCGCCGTTGCCTCCGGCGCCGCTAGCACCTATGGGCCGCCGAGTGGCCAAGGCACACAACCAACTCGGCTGGCATTGGTGGCCGGGGCCAAACGCAATTGCCACCCGGCCTTATCGCGCGCTCAGCCCGTGCCAGCAGCGTGCCACGTGCATGTGGGGTTGCGTTGAAGGAGCAAAGGGCTCGGTCGACCGTACGCACTGGCCGCAGAACATCAAGCATGGGGTGCAACTCGTTACTGGGGCGCGCGTGCAGAAGTTGGAGACGAACGGCCACGGGTTAGTGACCGGAGCCACGTATATTGATCGTGCCGGCGTCAGCCATTTCCAGCAGGCCGATGTCACGGTGCTGGGCGCTAATGGCATCGGTACGCCGCGTTTGCTGTTGCTGTCCAGGCTCGCGAATTCCTCTGGGTTGGTCGGACGGCGACTCATGATGCATCCCTTCGGAACAGTGGTCGGATTGTTCGATGAAGATCTCGGCAGCACACA
>DATENK010000467.1:0-22418 GCA_035275085.1 Verrucomicrobiia bacterium
GTAATTGTACGCATCTGTAATTGTGCCATTGTCTTCGCTGATCAGAAAACGGACGCTGCCATGGCCATCATAGCCGTACCAACGCGCGATGGTACTGAGACCGGCTGGAAAAAAGGTCTCGGCCGTGCGTTTCTGGCTCAGCAGATCGTGCCCGTAACAATACAGAACAGTTTCGGTCGCAGCAATTGCGCCGGACCTCTCAGAAACGGCGTGCTCGCGGAGCACCTGCGCGTAACCTGTCGGATTGAGGTCGTCCACCAAGTACGTGATCGTCGTTGCCGTCACCGGCTGCGTACTGTAGTCGAGGATGTGCTTTTTTACGCGATTCCCCTCGCCGTCATAGGTGAGCTCGATAATCATATCGGCCTCGCCGGGGACATTGACGCGCGAACGCTTGGTAAGCCGGTTTTCGAAATCGTATTCATCGGCGATGCTGGGAGAAGTGGCGGGCGCTGGCACGGCTTCGATAGTCGTGTTGCCATTCGCGTCGTAGCTGCTGCTGTTTAGGCGATCATTTGCATCGAAGCCTTGATTATTAAATTGTGTGACTCCAGGGACTGCCAAATTGCCCGCGACTTCACGGGAGCGCCGATTGCCTACTTTGTCGTAACCCGCAAAATTCTCATTGGGTTGGTAGCTGATCGTTGTGCTCTCAGGACCTTGCGAGATTTCTTCCGCGGTCAATCGATCCAGCAGGTCATACGTATACCCGACAGTCGTGGCGGCGCCATTGATCGTTTCAGAGACTCCCTTTCGTTTACGCGTGCGTCCAAGGCCGTACGTGTAACCAGCAAGCGGCTGCGGATCAGTCGTCAATCCCCCAACGACCTGCATCGTGTGCAACCGGTTCACGGAATCATAATCGTACGTGCTCTGCACGCTCGCATTCGGATTCTGCACATTCGAAGATTTTATCGTCTTCAAATTCCCAAGTCGATCATACGTGTACTGGGTGGTCCTCTGGTTCTGATCAACGACGCTTTCCAGCCGGTCCAGCCCGTCCCGGGTGTACTCCACATTGTAGCTGGAACTCGAGATTTTCTTCAAGCTGCCACGTTCATCATAATCATAAGTCAGCGTTCGATCCTCCTGAGCCAGATAGGGAACGATCTTCTTCCATAGGCGACCCGACGCGTAATACTGATACTCAGTGACGCCGGTTCCATCTGTCATTGTGTCCCGCTGGCCCGATGGGAGATACGTAAATACGACCCAGGGATTGGATTCCTGGCCGCGATCATACTTTTTCAAAAGCCGGTTCAATGCGTCATACTTGAATTCTGTGATTCGGCCGCTGAAATTGGTGTGAATGGTTCGGTTTCCCCCCAGATCGTAAAAGAACTGCTCATATTGCTCGTTCGGCAAAGTGCGCCGAATCCGCTGCCCGAATTGATTATAAGAAAAGCTTGTCACGTGGTTTTCGGCATTCGTTTGGCTCGTTAGCTCCCCTAAATGATTGTACCCGTAGGTTGTCTGGATCGCCTCAGAGCTACCGTACGCGTTCGTCACGCCGATCAAACGGCCCAATGCATCGTAACCGGAGCGCGTGACAACAATCGCGTTTTCGGGGGGCTGCGTTATATCAGTTTCGTTCGTTTCGGCGACTCGGCGCCCCAGTGCGTCGTACCCAACTTGGGAGAGAATGTTCAGACCGTAGCGGTCTGAACGCGTGAAGATTGTGCGATTGAGTTTGTCGTATTCGTATTCGGTTACGACGCCAACTGCATTGGTAAAAAAGCGCACATTCCCGTTCTCATCATAACCGTAGAAGGAATCAATGCGCTCGCGCCCATTCCAAATACTCGATCGGATGCGCCGCCCAGCCCCGTCATATTCGTTCTCAGTCAGCACGCCCTGCGAAATCGTCCGGAACAGCCGCCCGGCAGCATCAAACTCAGTATCCGTCGAGGAGATGAATGGATTCGGCGTAGGGTGTTCAGCATCAGGAGGCGGCAGGGCGATTTCATCGAATTCAGTCTCACAAATCTCGTCGTTATTCTGATATGTAGCGATGATCTTTACCCAGCTAAGCCGCTCGCTGTGAATGACGCGGCCGAGCGCGTCGTAGAAGTTGTGCGTGGCAATCCCCGTTGTGGCCGGGTCCGGCAGATCAGCGTTGATCCCGGTATAACACCGTTCCTGGCTGTAAACCACGCGGTTCTGCGAGTCGTAAACGGTCCGCGTCACTGTCGGCTGCGTGTTCTCATCGCCATAATGCACCGTTTGCACGAGATTCCCGCGCCGATCGTAGAAGAAGCGTGTCCGGCGATTCAGCGGATCGAACTGCTCATGCACTTTGCCCAGGGCATTGTAGGTTTGACGAGTGACGCGTTGATTCGGACCGGGATTCTGGATCGTTTTCGTGAGCCGGTTTTGACTATCATATTCGTACTGGGTGACCCGGTTTTCATCAGGCGGACTCCCCACCTGCTCTTCGCGTACTCTATTTCCGTTGGCGTCATACCGGTAAATCCGCTCGCTCAGCACCACTCCCGCGACGGTGGATACGGTTTCAGATTTCAGGTCACCAGGATTTCCGTCAGCCTCGCCGGCGGAATAGTAGACATATTTTGTTGTGTTCAACAGCGCGTCAGTGATCGTGTCCAGGCGATTTCGGGAATCGTAGGTGTATTGTGTTTCGTTACCAGCCGCGTCTATGGTCGAGATCAGATTTCCCGTTCGGTTTTCGCCAGCCTCTCCGTCGTGGTAATCGCTCACGCTCGGATTGTTGCGGGCATCAATGGTGAGCGTCGCCTGGTTCAGATAATTGTAGTCCATCAGGGTTTGATGGTCCAAAGGATCGCGGATTCGCGTGCGGTTCCCCTTTCCGTCATATTCATAACTCATCGTATTGCCGACTGCATCCGTCTCAGTGAGCGCATTGTCATCGTTGTCATACGTGCGCGTCGTCCGTTCGCCGAGCACATTAATTGAAGCGATCACATTTCCGCGCGCGTCATATTCATGTACGGTGCCGTTTCCTTCGCTGTCGCGGACCGTTTCTCGACGCAAGCCGATGCTGTGCTCAATTTTCGTGACGTTTCCAGCCGCGTCAGTGCTAGCGATCCATCGCCCATCTTCGAACGTGTTCTTAAGAACTGTGACGCCACGATGGTCAATGATTTCGGTCAAGAAATTCTGGTATGCCGGCACGTCCGAATAAACGTACGTGGTATCATGGTAAACTGGATTTTCCGGCTGGGTCGGGTCAACGAGTCGACGCACCTTTAAAAGATTCCCATTCGCGTAGTACTCGTAGGTCACATTCGGAATTGAAGCCTCCCACGAAGCCGGGTCATATATTGCTGTGATGCGATTGTTGTGGTCGGGGTCGCGTACAATCAACACCGAGCGCGATGGTTGTTGCGCCTGAGCCGAGGCAGAGTCGATGTAATGGTCGACCATCGTGAAACCAGCGGTATGGTCAATGTGAATCTCCGCTCCATCCTTCCCGATGATCCGCCGAAGCTTGGGATCTTTATAAGCATGCACCATCCGCAGGATCGAACTATCGAAGTCCGGACTCAGGTCATGTTCGCCAAGGTCGTCAGCCAGAATTTCGTACACTGTCCCGTCATGGTTCGTGAGGTAATACCCGCTGAAATCAAAATTATCCATCGGCGTCTCTGGGCCGGCGGCAGCCCAGAAGGGACCGATTGTATCCTGCCATGGCAGAAATTGGATGCGAGTGCTGTCCCGAGCCGCCAGCACGGCCTGCACGCCAGGTGAAGAAACCCAGAGCCCTTCATAGCAGAAGCAGGGCACGTCACCATCCGATGCCCCCTCCTTGAACATGAATCGGAAGGTGGTCCTTCTGCCATCCGGCAACGTAAGACTGATGTTACGGCCGCCGCCGGCGCGCACTAAAAAGTAATCGTCCGGGAATTCCGGCCCCGGAATATCGGGATCCTTGAGTTGCCATTCACGACCCTCATCCAATTGAATGTCCATGTTGTTGATCGCCAACGACCACGAGGTCCCAAAATCAGAGCTACTCCGGTTAAACGAATCGTACGTGCGCACAATCGTGATCGGCACCGGACTCGCCGGAATCACGAGGTCCTGCTCACTGAACGCGAACTGCCCGATCTTCACTTGGGATTCCAGGACAAAGCGGACCCGCTCAGTACGCGATTTTCCTGCGTTGAATACCTTAAGTTGTACCTCATAGACACCATTCCGCAAAGTAGTGAGGTCAAGCGTGGAAAGCGCACTATTATTAACAGGAGTAGTATAGGTCTGAGCAAAAATTGATGCGTCCTCGTCCGGCAGGTGCAAAGAAACTTCATATTGGAACGACTGAGGAACCGCCGGAGGCTTCGCCGTCCCGCGCAGTTCAAAGAGGCCCTCTCGCACAAGTTGGCCGGGCTGAATATTTGCGATCACTGCTTTTGGAGAAGCCGTCCCAGGAGATGACACGCTAATTCTCATCGGCTCGGACATAAGCGTCGTATTCTTATCATCCAAAGCAGACGCTTTGATTGTATAAAAACCGGCCTCGGAAACGCTGAAGGGAAAACTGAACGGCCGGCTTTTCTTCTCGCCGATCAAGTGATCATCCACAAAGCACGCAACTTTGGTGATCGCCCCCTCTGATGTGACGGCTGTGACGTTAATTGTGAGATCAAGATGGCCACCCTGTAGACTCAGTTCGCCCTCAAGGTTCGGCGACGGATCGGTGGTGATCATAACCATCGAATTCACGATCTGTACACGCAGCAGCGCACTTGCTTGTCCACCTCTGCCATCTGAAATCGTATAGACAAACTCTTCCGTCCCGTAGGCATTTTGTGGAGGCGTAAAAATGAGAGCCGCGCCGCTCGAAGCGATCTGTGCATCCCCATTCGGGGGATCAATCTTGATGATCTTCAGGGAATCTCCATTAAGATCGGAATCGTTCGTAAGCACGTTCAGCAAAGTTGCTCCCGAGTTCATGACGATCCGATACGTGTCAGGCTCAGCGACTGGCTGAAAGTTTCTTCCTTTAGGCAAGACCACAAGGGTGATGTTGGTGCTGCCAACACGGCTATATGACGATTGCTGTTCGTCTAACGCCCGGTCGTACGCCTCCGCCATTATCGTATATACCCCTTCCGGCACTTGACTCCATGTCACCGCAAACTCCTGAGGATCCGAGCTGTATGGGTCGGCTGTTACATTCGTCAGGTGACGGGACCCACCTGGAAACTTTGCCAGGAAACGTACATGGTTTAGTCTCCTGTCCAGCTCCGGTGCCCGCGCAGTCGCCCGAAACATTATCGTTGATCCAGGTAAAAACTCTTCGCCTGACTTTGGCTCCGTGATCGCGATCGTGGGCTCCGCGCCAGGCGGTGCAACGTACGCCATGAAGGTAAACCCTTTTTGAACCGTTGTATTATCGCTTGCGTAATACCTAGCATTTACAGTAATTCCAGCACTTACCTGGCCACCCGAGTTGGGCTCAAAGGTGCAGGTGAAGGTCTGCATCTGTCCCCCACGTAATATCGTCGTTTCTCCCGGATTAAAACTCACCCCGGCACCTTGCAACAGGCCAGGAACGAGTTGTAATAAATCAATGTCTTTCCGACCAGTGTTCTGTACCGTTATTACGCGCGTTACACGAGACCCTGTTGTCATGATTCCCAGGTCTATCGCTCCACCGTTTGACATAACCTTGCCATCGACGTTAACGATGAAGGTCACATTATCTGCACGGGTCAGAGTTACGCTGTAAGGTCCTGATTCACCTGGCGCATGTGATGTCACTTCTACGGTGTAGGTGCCCGTGAGCTTTGAAGTAGCCGTTAAGGTCGCACTTTTGTAAATTTCGGTCGCCTCTCCGAGGTTGCGATGATTGCCAGACGCCACAACTTGTCCCAACGGATCGCGCAGATACGTGTGCGCTTCAAATGCGGGTTCGCCTGCGATACCTCCATTCACTTGCGGGCCCTTGACATCGATCGTGATCTGGTCGCCGGCTACACCTGCGAACTGGTAAAAGTCTGCTCCTTGTCCGCTGCCGCGGCTGCTCAGGCGGCCTTCCGTCGGCTGTAGATTCAGCGTAGCAAATCTCGCTTGATCATCGATTAAAACCTCCGCCGCAGGTCCGACCACCTGAACCTGAACGGCCGCGCTGGCTGTGTTGCCATTCAAGTCACTCACGGTATAACTGAACGTGTCAGAGCCAACGAATCCTTCCTTCGCGGCGTACAAGATGGCACTCCTTTCGAGCAGGGTTTCGACAGTCCCGTGTTGCGCTGGTGTAACGGATGTCACCGACAGCAGAGTATCTCCACCCGCCAGGTCATTCGCCAGAACGGGCAATACTTTCGTTCCAATCCCTCGGAGAACAACAAATGTATCGTCGTTGGCGACCGGCTTATGCTCCGCGGGCATGGGAATTCTGGTATACGCATCGGCCTGAATTGCTTGCCCCGCTGGAACTTGAAGAATGGCCAGGACAAGGCTGAGGTAATCCTCGTGGCTGCTGCAGCCCAGAGGACATAGCGAAGAGATCCGCAATGAACTCGTATTCGGAGGAATCTCGAAAGGGGTAGCGTTGGGATCTGTCCTGTCCCAAAGCCCACGATTGAAATATCCTGGCTCCTCCGCCATAGGGGACTTATAGTGCTGCGACGGAACGGAATAACCAATAAATGACTGGCCGGCCGCGTCCGGTTCCAAAAACTCCGCCCCGTTCACATAAATTGTCGGGTCGTCAAAAGCCACTTCGCCGACCCTGTGCTGGCCATCAGACACGTGCAGTTCAAGTTTCCCCTGAGTCGCGTTAGGCAGTGGCTGAAGCGGAATGACGGTGTTCCAATCGCTATCTGATACAAAAGATGAGTCCACCGAGCCGTCTGCATTCAACCGGGCCACACGATTCACGGCATAACCCGAAGCATATATGAAGTTCCCAGCAATATACGTTTGGTCGGCGTAAGGCTGAACATCACGCACCAATGCCAATGTCGGAAGCGATGCGGGGGTAAATGTCCCGTCGAGTGAGCCGTCATCGTTCAGACGGGCAACCCCGACCCGAGTGTTCGCTCCAATTGTGTCGAACCGGCCGCAGAGCAACACCTTTTCTCCCGTCAATGCCACTTTTCGAACCGTCATCGGTCCTTGCGTGTAACTCACCGTCACAGGAGTCCATGAGGAATCTATAGCGCCGTCCAACTCGAGCCGCACCAAACCTGAGTGGTTAGCGATAAAGTTGAATGATTGAAAATCACCTCCAACCAGGATTTTCCCATTCGCTTCGATAACAATCGAGTTCACCGGCTGATTCGGCCCATCCTGGCCGTTTAGAAACCCAGTGTCCAATGAACCATCGCTATTGAGTCGAGCCAGATGTCGCCGTGTTGCCCCGTTCACCTGCGTGAAGCTGCCACCTATGACGACCTTTCCGTTCGCATCGACTGCAAGACAGCGCACAGCACCAAAGAGGACGTTTGGCGCGAAACCTTGAACGAGAGAACCACTTGTTTCCAAACGGGCTATGCCGTTCCTAATCTGAGTGCCGAAATGCGTGAATTCGCCTCCGATAAAGATCGCATCACTGGTGACAACGATGCAATTCACGACGCCGTCTGGCCCGTCAGTCGCATTGGGGAGAAATGATGAATCCAAAGTCCCGTCAGCTTTCAAACGTGCGAGGAACCGTCGTGATACATCATCGAACGTCGAAAAGTCTCCGCCAATTAGCGTTTTCCCGTCCGCTGCTGAAACGGCAACACGCACCGTTCCTAACTGCCCGGATCCAGGCGCCGCGCCGCTTAGGGGCTCAAATGTTGAATCCAACTCCGCTGTCGCATTCAGCCGAGCGATACGATTTCGCCCTCGTGTATTTTGGGCCTGAAAGTCCCCCGCAATCAGAACTTTGTCGCCTTGAAGTTCGACGTCATGAATATCGTTATCAGCGAAAAAATTCAGCTGTTGGCTGGAATCGTTTCCTTCGTACAGCGCCAAATCGGCATTGTTGTCATCATTCTTATCATCATAAATAACCACCAGAGATGCGCCGTTAATCTCAATTTCCCTGCATTTGAATAGATTGCTCACAGAATAGTCGGCGCCCCCATACCTTTTCACAATGTCAGTAACATCGGCGCGGTATGTCGCGCTCATCCCAAATCTATGGGTGGCTGAGTAGTCCCAGCCATTTGCTCCAGAATCTGCCAACCGAGTCCCCCTGATGTAGCGCCCTTGCAGCGTTGCTCCGGCATTCGCATTGGGATCAACGCTGTCGGATGGTCCGTGCCAGAAAAGATACGCCTTATACACTGTCCCGTCTATCGAAGGCAGATTGATTCGGCCGGTACCGGCTTCTTCATGTATCACCCAACCGTCGTTCCAGAACTCGCCGTGGATCCCGCCGATTGCCGCCGTCAGGTAGTCCGCGTCTTTGAAGTTGCGCCTCGCGCCGGGCGCCTTGACAACAATAGTCACCGGATCTGACACCGCCGTTGCCGTGTCATTTGCATTAAGTGTCATTACGTACGTTCCGGGAGCAAAAAACTCAGCCACCGTGTCCGCATTGTTCGGATCGTGGAATTTCACACCGTTAATCGGACTCCATCCGATTGTCAGATGATAATCTCCTTGCCCGTCCTTGGGATACCCATCATCAGTAACTATCCCTGGCAGGTAAACAACATCTCCCAAAATGACCGTCTGATCGGGTCCAGCGTCCACCGTCGGCGGCCCACTGCCCGGATGCACGTTTAAAGTCAGGCTTTTACTAGCTGACAGCAGCCCGTCGCTCACCTTGAGCGTAAAAACGTAGGCGTCGTCGTTCTCTCCTGGTTTCTCGAAATATGCCGTTGCGAGTGGCTGCGCAGAAGAATTCTGCTGAATTCGAACGCCAGACGGTCCAGAAACTTCCCACGACATTATCAATGTCCGATTCAGCGGAAGATTGTCATCATCCATAACGACCGCATTGAGGGTCACGGACGTCTCGTTCGGGAATGTAATTTCGCTCGGCGTTGCCCAGACAGTCTCGATACGTGGCGCTGCAATGACATGCACAAGAACCGTGTCGGACGCAATTTGACCGCCATAATCTCCCGTTAGGCGAAATTCATACGTGCCGCCTATTGGGAAACGAACTTCAGGAGTGGCCGAGTCCGGATTCAATAACTGCGCAGGCGCTGGTCCTGACACCTGCATCCAATCGAATGGGATCGCCGGCTCATACGTGCCGAACATGCCTTGGTAGCCGGAAAAGGAATAGAGTTGCGTTTCAGGCCCTGCAGACTCCGTTTTTGCCACAGTATTGCCGTTGTACTCGTAAAGACGTTTAACGGTCTCAAATAGCGTCGAGCTATTATCAGCATAAATCAAACCCTCTACAATCGGATGCAGGGGAATCAAGTCGGGGTGCAGTGGACTAAACTCGTAAATGTCGTTGGGCTGATCAGAGAATGCCAAGCCGAAAGATGCCAGAAACGGATTCCAGAGTGCAGCCGCAGTCCCGTACGGAGCGTTTGCAGGACCACCCAACGTTCCTCCAGCTACATACACGCTTCTGCCCGCACTGACATAATCCCTCAACATCGACCCATACTGCTGCCCACGGCTCACCTGACTGTTCGCCTCGCCGACGATGACGTCACCTGCAAGAAAAAGTGCGTCGTAGCCTAACAACGTCTCTAGCGTAAATTCTGTCAAACCGGACTTGTAGGTCCAAGTGTGGCTGGCAAGCACACCTCGGAGCTGCTCGGCAAAACTTGAAGAATTCGGTGAAAACACCAAAAACTGACTTGGGGCGCTACCGACAAACGATTTGCCGAGATTCTTCGCAAACTGAGATGCACTAGTCGAACGAGCTGGCTGAGTCGTTAACGGCCTGTTCCCTTTGCCGAAGCCTTCATTGCTGAACGTCCACTCATCGTTGGCTGCGACTATTTTCCCGACGACCGCAGAATGGACGTGTCCGGTCAAAAACGTACTCACTTCATTACCTGGCAGTATGATTGCTCGATCCACCCCCGCATCGACCCTCGGAGCAGCGGCGAACGGGTAGTGAAACCCAATGTCGACCGTCTCTGAATCGCGGGACGTTCCAGTCATCGTGTGCGCAAACATCCGAGCATCGATCGCGCTGCGGCTCCCTTTGTTGATCAAGTGCGTATCGCCGGGGGGAAGATAAAAATCCCCGAGAGGCCCGGCGATGTAGCCAATCCCGGCTCCGATGAAGTTGCCCTCCTCGCCAGGAATCGGCTGTGCCGAACCGGCATAAGCGTTGTTGTCGTGGTATATTAGCTCGTCCGCAAAGACCAAACCATCGGCAAACACATTGTCAAAAATCCTCCACGGCTGCAATCCGTAATGAGATAAGATGACAATGCAGTTCGTAAATGTATTGTTATAGTACGATGCATCCAGGGAACCGCAATAGTCGTATACATCTAGTTCTGTACCCTCAAAGAGATTGTTCGTCAGTGTAACAACTGAGGACCTCCCTGGTGTGCATTCTATGTTCCATACTGCACCGCAGAATTGAGAATCCGTGACATCGATACGCTGTACATCAAAATCGCCACTCGAATAGATGACATACGTGTGCCGGCCAGGCCGCTCGTATTGAGTAAAGCGGAATGATAGCTTCGAACGCGGTTCAGGATTTTCCGGGTCGGTCCACGTGTTAATGGCCACCGAATCTCCTACCCCACCGTACATCATTGCCTGCTCCTGAACACACGAGTATCGATAAAAGCGATTCGGACGCTCTGGTTTGCCTTCACTCACCAAAGCGGAATGAGAAAGCCACATGTCGTACGGCCCAAAAGTCGCAACTTGACACCCTCCGGTGATCAGCAACGTGCTATTTAAGATTATTGCCCTCAAAAGGTAGTCCGTCGTAGGGTAATGATATCCATGCGAAACTCCAAACCTGTCTTCAAGACCTCGCGGTGAAAGCGTTACATCTTCGGAATACCACCCAGATATTTCCATTGGCGGCTTCGTCGTTCCCCTTTTGATTTCTTTCAGAAAGTCCTGATCCGCGATCAACGCTGGGTTTGCACCAGTTCGGTACGTATCGTCGGTGAGATAGTGGGCGCCGGCGGCCATAGTCTGAAAGATCGGCATATCCTCGATCGCCCAAATCGTGTTCTGTAAAATGTAGTCTGTCTTCTCATCCTGCACACCAATGACTAAGCTATTCCGCACCGTCGTGTTGGCCGGAATCCGGCCGAAGTCAAACAAGAGATGCGCGGTCACGTACTCGGCTGTGGCCGAAATATAATTTCCTTCAAAAACTTCATCGACCCCGTGAAGCAGCGCATTACGCAATATTATCGAGTTATTATCGCCATAAAGGGGCATGAGCGTATCCACGATCTGCGCATGCGTCACTGTGTAAGTTCCCGCTCCATTGAATCGAATTCCCTCGCCTGCCTTATTTATTCGGAAATGCTTTAAATCGTTCACCGAGCTTGCAGGGCAGTTGATGGCCAGGGCGGGCCACGCGTATAGCGTTGTTGGCGGTCCACCATCAAGGGGTTGACCCACTGTGTTGTCGTCACGATCTGTAAAAACCACCGGCCGAACGGCCGTGGCTTTCATCGTCAGGCTTTGATTCACGCTCATACCGGCGCCTTGGTTATACTTCAGCACTGCTCCTCCCATAAATACAGCGTCATCGATCGACGTATTATCAGAAATAAAATAGGTCACCCCTTCAGAAAACGTCATTGCTGGAAGCGAGCCATAAACCGTTTCGTAATCGAGAATCATCGCTGGATCGCGCGTTACGGCCGCCTGAAGCGGCTCACCATGTCGCACCTGAATCCGGCTCTTGCTTATTCCTGCCGGCGGCGCTCCAACGAGCACGCGGCTGGTGGCGTTTGCCATTAGGTTCGACGCAATTGTTGAGAGTGCCGCGTTGGTGGACATCTTCCGAGCTGGCAATTTCCCGAGCAGATTTTGCACACGGCGAACTTCAACTCCTTCAATCAATACACGGCGCCCTTTCACATCTAGTAACTTCTTTCCCACTGGCGCGGTCCGGCCATGAGGCTCCTGAAGGTCGAAAGCACGGCCCGGCCCCATGCGCAGCCCACCTCCAAATGTCAGAGTAGAATCGGTGAATTCAGGCTCAATCATCACCTTCCGTTGTTCAGATTCTTTTTCGCTCGATAAAGTTCGGTCGCTAATCTGCGGCCAGACAACATCAGCCAGAATTTCGGAAAATAATTCCAATCGCGCATAGCTTGACATTCCCAGCATCTCAGGTGTGAACGGCGGCTGCTCGTGGAGGATCAACTCTTGCGACACTCCTGAACGGGAGTTGCGGATGCGAATTGAAGCACGCAACCCTTTGAAGCAGTTAGAATACACCACTTCATTCGACGCCGTTAACCACCCAATCGAAGATTGCACTTCGCCTAAGATGACATTTCGGCCATCCACGGGATCCCAGTATCCCACGCAAAGCGGATGCGCGCGGAACGTCTGCCTCTCGCTTTCGATCGCCACTGCTCCGGCGGTGTGAATATCCGCTGCGAGAGTCACATGGTGACCCGTGTTTTGGCACTCCGCGCCTTTATCCGTGATTTGTAATGACGGGTCCGCAGGAATAAAACTTTCATCCTGCTGCCGAACATTCAAGTGCGACGCGACTTCCACAAAGGAGTTTGTTACGCGCAATACTTGTCCGCTCAATGTGTTTGTCACATAGTGCGATGACTTCCACTCCGTCTGATGCGCATCGCGTGCCCTAGCCGTCCACGGCGTCTTTCCGGACTCTGCTATGAACGCAACGGGAGTATTGCTTGCAACGACTGAATGGGCCGGGTGCACGTAGGCAAGTTGAACCAATACAAGTGCAAAAGTTGCTCCATAACGTGTGAGTCCATCGCCGCTACCAATTTTCATAATCATTGCTCCGCATATGATGTTGTTCGGAATTGGCTAAACAATGAAGGGAGCAGTCTTAAACGGGCGCACAAGGGCCGCCTTCCCTATCGGGAATCTCAACACCTGGTTATCGTCAGTTCCTGGCTGTCGCTTCCTGCGTTAAAACTATGACATCATAAAATTGGAATTTTAGTCAACACAAATTCCAAAAAATTTATTCGCTGGATTTAAACAGTAGGCCAAACCGGTCACAGAATTCGTCTCTTCTACGTCGCTAGTTATCAGCAAGTGTTACCACCATTCACGAATGGGTTAGTGACTGATACTAAGTAATCCATTTCCACCAATAAAGCCGCCGCTGCCAGGTTCCCTGCCTGCGACCACTCCCCAATATGCAAATCCAGCTCTAAGCACTCATCGCAACGACTTGCCGTAACGTATGGGATATTTTATCTCGCCTCCGATCCGCCCGCATCCATGCCTTACGTTTGAAGAATAGAACAACACAAGGAGTGAAGGCGACGAATCTTCAGTTGGCGAAGCCGCTGAACCCGCGCCAGCAGAACCCACAGTTGCGAACGCTTCTTCGGACACACCTGATCTCCCAAGCGAGTCCGCCAACCGCCAAACGACGCCCTTGGAAACCTCAGGTTTGTCGTATTGATCCCAGCCGCGCTCCTTTACATACTGCCATTATGCGCTCGATAATCCCAGTTTTGTTTTTGGCGGTCACTGTTCATGGCGAGGAGATGCTGGACCCGTCGGTGAAGCCGATGCGGGCGGTGATCGATCGTTTCGCGGAGGACTCGGAGGCGCTGGAGCGGCGATACAGCTTGCGCGACGCGGAGTCGCGAAATGAGCGGCTGGCGCAGTATTATCGCGAGCAACTGGATCGGCTGCAGCAGATTAAGTTCGGCGATTTGGACGTCGCCGGGCGCATCGATTACACGCTCTTGCGAAGCAAATGCGAATCGGAAATGAAAGACCTCGCGCATGGCCGGAAGCAGTTCGAGGAGACCGGCGCCCTGATTCCGTTCGCGAATACCATTTTCGAACTCGAGCAAGGCCGCCGCAGCATGAAAACACCCGAACCGGAATCGGCCGCGCTGACGTTGTCCGAGATTACTTCGCAAATCAAAGGGTTGAAGAGCACCAACTATCAGCCCACAAAGATTGTCGCCAATCGCGCCGCGCAGAAGGTGCAGGAGTTGCGCCGTATTTTGCAACGTTGGTATGACTTTTACGCCGGCTACGATCCCGTTTTCACCTGGTGGGTGCGGCAGCCGTACGAGAAGCTTGCAAAGGACCTCGAAGATTACTCCAAATACATTCGCAAAAAGCTCGTCGGTATTGAGAACGAGGATGACGAGCCGGTCATTGGCGATCCCATCGGTCGTGAAGCGTTGCTCGATGCCCTTAAGTCGGAATTCATTCCGTATACCCCTGAGGAACTGATCGAAATCGCGAATAACGAGTTCGCCTGGTGTGAAAAGGAAATGAAGCGCGCGATGGACGACCTTGGGCTGACGGATTGGAAGAAAGCGCTGGACTATGTGAGCAAACAGCACGTGAAACCCGGGGAGCAACCGCGGCTGATTCGCGAGCTGGCCGAAGAAGCCACGCAATTCGTCGAAACCAATAACCTCGTGAGCGTGCCACCTCTATGCAAAGAAGTCTGGCGCATGGAAATGATGTCCGTCGAACGACAGAAGGTGAACCCTTACTTCACGGGGGGCGAGGTGATTTCCGTGTCTTACCCCACCGATACAATGACCCATGAAGACAAGCTCATGAGCATGCGCGGAAACAACCCAGCCTTCTCACGAGCGACGGTGCAACACGAACTCATCCCCGGGCATCATCTTCAGGGTTTCATGGCGCAGCGTTATAACACGCATCGTCGTATTTTCCGCACGCCGTTCCTCATTGAAGGTTGGTCGCTCTACTGGGAAATGCTGTTGTGGGACATGAACTTCCCGCGTAGCGCCGAAGACCGCGTCGGCATGCTTTTCTGGCGTTCGCACCGTTGCGCGCGGATCATCTTTTCGCTGAAGTTTCATCTCGGCGAAATGACCGCGCAGGAAGCCATCGACTTCCTCGTGAATCGCGTTGGCCATGAACGTCGCAATGCCACGGCAGAGGTGCGGCGCTCCGTGAACGGCAGCTACTCGCCCCTCTACCAGGCAGCTTACATGCTCGGCGGCTTGCAAATCCGCGCACTGCATCGGGAGTTAGTCCAATCCAAAAAGATGACGGCCCGCGAATTCCACGACGCGATCCTCCGTGAAAACATGATCCCAATCGAGTTGATCCGCACCAGCTTGAAAAAAGAAAAACTCGACCGCGATTTCAAATCCCGCTGGCGCTTCTACGAGAATGCGAATGGCAAAGCGAGCGCTGCTACAACAACTCCTTCAAGCGACCTTCATCTCGCGCTGGAGGAAGCGGATCGTTGAGTCGCCATGGCGGAGGACTTTCACTTCTTTCCACGCGGCCGTAAGCGTGAGCGTGTCGCGTTTGGTGTGCCCGAGCACAAAGAGCCCTTCGAGAGTAAGCAGCTTCGGCAATTGTTCGTCGTCGAGTAACTTTTGCGAGAGTGAAGTCGAGCGACGGCCGATGTTCTTCTCGCCGAAGGGCGGATCGGCCACGATCAGGTCGAAGGAGCGGCCTATTTCGGCGAGTTGATGGATCGCCGTGAAGGCATCCTGAATGCGAATTTCATAATTTTCAGGCGGCAAGCCGCTGTTCGCGAGGTTTTCGCGAATCATCGCCGCGGGGCGGTTCGATTTTTCCACGCTAAACACGGACGCGGCGCCGCGGCTGAGACATTCCAAGCCCAACGCGCCGCTGCCGGAGAACAGATCGAGCACGCGTGCATCCGCCACGAGCGCGCCGAGGCTGTTGAAAATTGCCTGGCGCACAAGATCCGGCGTGGGTCGCACATCGTAGCCGGGCGGGACCTTGAGCAACCGCCCTGCCGCTTGTCCGCCAATGATACGCATGGCGCAATGGACGAAATGATTGGAAACGGCGCAAGGGAGTTCTTGAGGACGGGCCTCGGTGAGGACGCCTCACCCCACCAAACTATCAGGGTTCGCCGACAACCTGGTCGGCGACGCTTAGAAATTTCGAGCTGAAGTGCAATCCCACATCTTTGGCCGTGGTCGTATTCACGTGGAAGCGAACTTTGTCGTCTTTGACGGACATCCGCAGAATACCGCCCAGCGTCAGGAAATCATCGAACTCCGACACGGTCAGAGTCGTGGAGTGCTCCACCTTTTTCATGATCCAGGGCACCCGGTATCGCTCCGATTGAGCAATAAAGAGAACGTGACAATTGGGAACTTGCGGCCAATGAAAGCGACGCACCATCACGCGCCGGCCATTGATCACCTTGCCATCGACAGTCGCGAGGAGGGTTTTGTGGATATCCGAGTGACCGTAAACGCCCAACATCAGCGGCGTCTTGTCGATCACGAATGCCCCATCCGGCCACTGGACGTAACGCGGAAGATTTGCCAGGGCATCAGTTTTTATCGCCAACTCAGCGTCGCTCGTGGCGTGCGTCGTCACACAACCGGCGAGGCTTACAAGCAACAGCAGTAGCAATGGCGCACGAGCGTTCATTCCGTATCAACCTTCTCACGGCGAGGCAGCGCCAGGTCTTTGCGCAGCCGCTCGATGCAATCCGGGCACACGCCATGGCTGAAGCGAACGTCAACATGCCGCGCGACATAGCTTTCCACCTGATGCCAATAATTTTTATCGTCGCGCACCTTCTTGCAATAACAACAGATCGGAAGCAGACCTTGCAACTGATTGACGCGCGCCATGGCTTCCTCGAGATGATGAAGCCGCTCCGCGAGCGCGGCCTGCAAATCGATTACGCGTCGGCCGACATGCACGCGCGCGCGCAATTCGCCCGGATCAAACGGTTTGGTGATGTAATCGTCGGCGCCCGATTCCAAGCCAGTTACGATGTCGGACTTCGTCGCGCGAGACGTGAGCAGAATGATATAGGCGGATCGCAGCGCCTTGGTGTTCCGCGCCCGACGGCAGAGTTCCGGCCCGTCAACATGCGGCATGAGCCAGTCCAGGATCAACAATTGGGCCGGTTCGGGCTCTTGCATCGCTTCCCAGGCCGTGGTGCCGTCTACGACCGTCGTGGCATCATAGCCCCATTTCTCCACTGACGCCTGCAGCAGGCGCCGTGAGACCGGATCATCATCAGCAATTAGAACTTTCATGCAGCCATTGAGTGCATCAGCGTTTGGAGAGTCATTTTCAAATCGTCCATGCCCTTTTGCAGGCGGGCCACGTCCTCTTCGGAAACTTTTCCTTCGCCGGCATTTTGTTCGATATCGAACGCAACAGTGGCCAAATCGCGCGCTTCAAGGTTTGCCGCCGCGCCCTTGATGCGGTGCGCTCCGCGCTCGACGGCCTTCAAGTCCTTCCGCGCGATCGCGTCCAGGATTTGGGAGAGTACTTCCGGCGTGTCCTCCAGGAACATGTTGATCACTTCGCGCGCCAACGACCAATCGCCGCCGGCGCGGCGCAACAAGCCATTCGGATCGAAGCTGCCGGTACGCGGCTTGCGCAATGGCACGACGTTGTCCGAAACGGTGCCTTCGATGGTGCGCAGGAGCAGATCCGGATCAATTGGCTTGGTGACATACGCATCCATACCGGCCGCAAGGCACTGTTCGCGATCGCCTTTGATAGCGTGCGCTGTCATGGCGATGATCGGCAAATGGGCGCCCGTCACCTTCTCTTGCGCGCGAATCTGGCGCGTCGCCTCGAGGCCATTCATCTCCGGCATTTGGACGTCCATGATCACCAGGTCGAAGTTATTCCGTTCGATGGCTTCCAGCGCCTTTCGGCCATTGCCGGCAACCACGACGGTGTGCCCCCATTTTTCGAGGAGCTTGCGCGCCAGGCGCTGATTCACGGGGTGGTCTTCAACTAATAGAACGCGGCGCGGGCGGATGTTTGCCGGCTCAATTGGCTCCCCGGAATCCAGCTCCGGCACTTTGGTTTTGCCCAGCGCCGAAAGGATCGCGTCGAGCAAATCGGAGTGCCGGATTGGCTTGGTGATGTGAAATTTGATGCCCAACGTTCGACAGCGTTCCGCTTGCGCCAATTGGTCCGACGAGGAAAGCATCATGATTACGCCGGGCGCGTCCGGTCCGAGCGCGGCGATGCTTTGCGCCACGGTGAATCCATCGAGAGCCGAGCCAAATGCATTCAGCAACACCACCGCAATTTTTTCGCCGGTGACGATGCCGCGCTGAATTTCCTCGAGGGCAGCGTGGCTCGACGCAGCGGTAATGGGCGCCATCTCCCAGCGGTTGAGCAACGTTTCCAGGATCGTGCGATGCGTGGCATTGGAATCGCCGACTAATACACGGACGCCTTGAAGGTCCTTGCGTGCATAACGAGTCGTTTGATGCACGGAAGGATCGAGTTGAAACTGACAGGTGAAATGGAACGTGCTTCCGAGACCGGGATTGCTCTCAACCCAAACCTTCCCACCCATCAACGAAACGAGTTGCGAGCAAATCGCAAGTCCCAGACCCGTGCCGCCATATTCGCGGGTGGTCGAATTGTCCGCCTGCGTAAAGGGCTCAAAGATGACCTTCTGCTTCTCGGGCGAGATGCCGATGCCCGTGTCGGTAATCGAAAAACGCAACACCACCCGGTCGTCGGTTTTGGATTCGGCTGTGACGCGCAACACGATTTCCCCGCGCTCGGTAAACTTGATGGCGTTGCCGATTAAATTAACTATAATTTGCCGCAGCCGGCCCGGATCGCCCAGCAATCCGTTCGGCACGTTGCCTTCCACGTAGCACGCCAACTCCAACCCTTTTTCATGCGCGCGAAAGCCCAGGGTCGAGATGGTATCTTCGAGTCGCGCGCGGAGATTGAATGACAAGGGCTCGAGGTCCAGACGTCCGGCCTCAATTTTCGAGAAGTCCAAAATGTCATTGATGATGCCGAGCAGCGTGTCGGCAGACTCCTTGACGGTATTCATGAGACCGCGTTGTTCAGCGGTGAGCTGCGTGTCCAGGGCGAGGCCGGTCATCCCGAGAATCGCGTTCATCGGGGTGCGAATCTCGTGGCTCATGTTGGCGAGAAACTGGCTCTTCGCGCGGCTCGCGGCTTCGGCGTCTTCCTTGGCCTTCTTCAACTCCTCTTCCGCGCGTTTGCGTTCGGCAAACAATCCCATCTGGCTGCCGATCGCGGAACACATCTGCATCACATCGGCTTCCGGTTTGAGGGTGCGCCGGCTGAAGAACTCCACCACCCCAAACGTCTCGCCCGCATACACGATCGGAAACGCCACCGCGCCATGCAATCCTGATTGCCGGGAAACATCAGCGCGCGAAAAATTTTCGTGCGTCCCAACATCTTCAATCCAGGAAGGCTGGCCGATTTGCCACACATGTCCCGGAAAGCCGACCCCTAGCTCGAAGGTCGCGTCCCGCGTCGCCGCTTCGAATTGAGGCGCCGCCACGCCCGTGGCGCGCCAAAATTCCAGGCAGCGCAGGACGTGCACCTCTGGATCGAACGTCCAGACGACGCCGACATCCCACTGCAAGCGTTCGCCCAGCACGTTCAGGATTTTTGGAACGACCTGCTGCACAGAGGGAGCCTCGGCAAGTAGAAGCGTGACTTCATGCTGCGTAAGGAGTCGCTGCTCGGCCAGGCGACGCTCGGTAATGTCGCGGAAGCTCCAGACGCGCGCGATACTGTCCCGTCCCAGCCGCTGAGGTTGCGAGTAGCGCTCGAACACGCGGCCGTCCTTGAAGTGAAGAAGGTCAAAGCTATGGCAATCATTCCGCGCGTACAGGTCGCGTATCTTCGACAGAAACTGCTCCGGTTCCTCAACTTGATCGAGCACAGCAGCGAGGAGTTGCTTGTTGTCGCGCGTATCAACGACCGCTTGGGGGAGCCGCCACATCTGAACAAACTTCTTATTGTAACTCGTCACGTGCCCGCGTTCATCCACCACCAGCAAGCCGTCAGCGGTCGATTCGAGCGTCGCGTGCAGGACGGACAACGATTTCTCCAGTTCGGCAGTGCGCTCCTCGACGCGCTTTTCTAAAGTGTCGTGCGCCTTCTGCAACGCGGCGTCGCGATGTTGAATCTCCGCAAGCATTTCGTTGAAGCCTTTGATTAACTGCCCAAGTTCATCCTGGCTTTGCGTCTCAACTCGAACCGCGTAGTTTTTTTCGGTAGCTACGACCCGCGCTATGCGTGCAAGCTTCAGGATCGGTTCGGAAACGACCCGCTGGAGACGATTGGAAAGAAGCAAGGCCACCAACGAAGCTACCACGAGCACCAACGCGCCGATCGCGGAGTATTGTCTTAGACGCGTAGTGACCACATGCAGGGTACACTGCAAATAAACCGTCCCCAGGCGTTCGCCTTTATGCGTCACGGGCCAGAAAAGAAGCAGATGACCGCCTTTGACGTGGAAGCCATCCTGGCGCTCTTCGGGCCGTGGGGCCTCGGTCTGCACATCGTTGCGCACATAACGGGTGAATTCGTCACCGCGCTGGTCGTACAGAATGGCCATGACAATGTTGGCCTCGGCCCGCACTGCGGCGAGGACTTCAGCGGCCGAATTTTTGTCGTCGAACTGGAGCGGGCCGACAGTGTTGTTCGCCAAAATTTCGGCGAGGGTGGCCGTATTGCGTTTGAGTTCAGTGCGGAACGTGAGCACTTCGTAGAACGCAAATGAAACGCAGGCAAGCAGCAGCGCGACCGTGCATGTGACCATGACGACCATCGTTTGCTTAGCCTGAAGCGACGTGTTCCGCAGCGAGAACATCTCTCGGCAAAATCTGCCGAGCTAAATATGGAACATCTTGCGTGCCAGTTCAGGACGCACGCCTGCGTCCCTCGAAACGAGTCACTTCAGCTGCTACGAGGCACACGTCGTCAATGAATTCGTCCCCGGCATATTCCCGCACTTCCGCCAGTATTTCATCGAAAAGCTTATCAGGCGGCACTTCGATACGCCGCTGGACTGCCGCCAAAAGCCGTTCCTGACCGAATTCCTCCTGGGTCTCGCCATTGATCTCAAAAAGCCCGTCCGTGAACAAAAGCAGCACATCGTTCACCTCAAGGGGACATTGGCAGATCGGATATTGTGCCTGTTCAAACAAGCCAAGCGCCGGACCATGGCGGGGGTCATAAAGCTTTAAAGGTTCCACCACGCCCCGACTGCGCCGGAGCCGCAACGGGCTGGGATGGCCCGCGCAAGCCCATTGCAACGTCCCATCGGTCACATCAGCAATGCCGTAAAACGCCGTCGCCAGTAGCGGCTCAGTAGTGCGACGCAGGATCGCATGCAGACTGCGATTGATTTCGCCCAAAAACTTTCCAGCATCCATCGCGACCGCAATGAGTTCCTCGACAAGCCCTCGCAAGATCGCGGTTACCAACGCCGCGCGCATCCCGTGGCCCATGACGTCGCAAATGAAAATGCCGCAGATCGTGTTAGTGATCGGAAACACATTAAAAAAATCCCCGCCCACCGCCGCCGCCGGCAAATAGCGATGGTAAAACTTGAGTGCGCTGGTCGCGTGATCGGCCGCGCGCGGAAACGTGGGATAGCGCTGCGGTAAAAACATCTGCTGGATTTCGCGCGCCATGTTGAAGTCGGCTTCCATCTGCACATTCTTCTCGCGAAGCTCCTCCGCATAACGCCCGAGTTGTTCGGACGTGCGCTTGCGTTCGATCGCGTAACGCATGGCGCGCACCAGCAACGGACCGCTCACCTGCCCTTTCACAAGGTAGTCCTGCGCGCCTTCGTGCACGGCCGCTACGGCCACGGTCTCATCTGCCAGTCCACTCAGCACGATGATCGGGACCTTGGGTGCCTGAGCATACACGCGCGAGAAGGTTTCCAGCCCATGGCTGTCCGGGAGCGACAAGTCCACCAACACCAGATCGTAACGGCCACCTGCGAGTTGCTGAAGGCCCGCTTCCAACCTGTCCACTTGCTCAATCTCAAACACCGACGGCGCGGAGTCGCGCAACATTATCCCAATCAAACGCACGTCCATCGGATTATCTTCGATGAGGAGAACTCTGATGGCGGGGACCTCTGGTGCGAGCTTCGGCGTCGGGCTGGGCGCCCGTTCCGCAAGTGTTGTTTCCATTCCGCTTCTCCTTACTCCGAGGGCAGCCGGGCCACCTTGAACCAGAATTCCTCGATGCTTTTTATGACGTTCACAAATTGATGCAATTGCGGAGGTTTGGTGATGTAACAGTTCGCTTTCAATCGATACGAGCGCGAGATGTCTTCCTCCGCCTCCGATGTCGTCAGCACAATCACCGGAATGCGTTTGAGGTGCTCGTCCTTCTTGATCTCTGCCAGAAACTCGCGTCCGTCTTTGCGAGGTAAATTCAAATCCAACAAAATCAGGTCCGGCCGGGGCGCCTGCTGATGCTTGCCTTCTTTGCGCAGGAAGGTCATGGCCTCCACTCCATCCACAACCCAATTCAGGTTATTGCGTAATTGCGCCTCGCGGATCGCCTCCTGCGCCAAACGAGCGTCACAG
>DATENK010000468.1:0-10398 GCA_035275085.1 Verrucomicrobiia bacterium
TCCCAAGGTTGCCGACGAATTCCTTCCCCACGCCGCTGATGAATTCGCCGCACACGCGGTGTCGCGGATAGTGGCCGGCTTCGTAGATTGTCACCGGCACATCGCGTCCACGCAGAGCGAGTCCAAGTCTGAGCCCGGCCAAACCGCCGCCTTTGTATCGGGTGATCGGTGCTCGCGCTTCAATCTTCCGGAGGCTGCATTGTGCGTGTCGCGCTACGATCTGGACAAGGCGCTGGCCGACGAATTTACCGCCGCGGGCGGCAAGCTGGTATGCGGAAAGCGCGTCGATTTGCATGGCGAGGGAATTGTCCACGCGACCGGCCGCCGCGCACATGCGGTCGAGAACGGCTGGCGTTGGTTCGGATTGAAGGCGCACTTGATGGGCGTGTCGCTTGAAGCCGATCTTGAAATGCATTTGGTTCCGCATGGTTATATTGGTATCTGCAGATTGCCGGGCGACGAGATCAATGTTTGCGGATTGTTCCGCAAACGAACGGGAGACGCTGAACGGGTGACGCTCGCGAACAGTTTGGGATCCAGATTCAACGGTGCGCACTGGATTGAAGATTCGGAAGTGGCTGTCTCAGGCCTGTGCTTTTGTGAGCCACACACAAATGGCGAGTGCCACATCGGCGACGCGCACGCGATGATCGCGCCGCTCACGGGCAACGGAATGTCCATGGCATTCGAATCCGCCCAAGCCGCGGTCAATCCGCTGCTCGCGTATGCCAGCGGCGAATCCTGGGCGCAAACCGTCGATCGGATTAACACAGCGCTCGCGCGATTTCACTCGCGACTCACCTGGGGCAAATGGTTGCAACGCGCCGCGTTCCATCCGTGGCTGCTGCCGTTGTGTTCGCAGCCGGTGCTGCGCAAATTGTTATTTGCGGCCACGCGGTGATTGCGAGTACAGAGAGCGCATGACTTTTTTCCGGCAATACCGGTATTTGCTGGTGGTGATGGCGTTGCTGGTGCTTTGCAGCGTGGCGTTGATCGAGTATCTGCACGCCGGGCAATCGCGGCACGTCGAGATGCGGGAAGCCTTTATCCTTTTGCACACCCGCGGATACACCAACCAGGCCGAGCGTCTCTACACGCATCTGTTGTACGAGATGCACAAGCTCTCGAACAAACAGCTTAGCGACGACTTTCAGCGCACGCTCCTGCTCGTGGATCCAAGCGTCAACCGGCCGGACAACCTGATTTGGAAGTATCATTGGACGGTCAGCAATGAACTGGAACGGCGCGCGGAAAGCTCGTTGGTGCGCGCCCTGAAACTCGCCGAGCAGCAGAAGTAATATTTGTCAGTGTGTCCGGTTTTGGGTATAACCGGGGTGCATACCCGGAAGCGTTCGGACTATGATAGACAGGCAGACAGATGTAGCCGTCGCGGAATTGCCGGTGCCGGAACTGCCCGAACCCGCTCGTGGGGATGGGCTTGGCTGGGTGCCCTGGCTGGTGGCGCTCGCCTTCGTTGGCTTCAGCCTGCTATTGCTTGGATTCGGTTCGAAATTACGCAAGGAAAACAATGATCTCGCCCAACGGCTGGCTGAGACAGAATACGCGTACTCGGACCTGCAGAGTCAGCAGGCCAGCCTTCAGCACAAGCTGACGCGCGTGGAAACCAATTACGCAACGCGCGTGGCCGACCTGCAGAAACAGCTCGTTCAAAAAAACCAGGAGCAGGAGCGACAGAAGGTCGAACTTGAGACTCGCGCGGGCGACGCCACACAGGCGCGCAAGCAGGTGAACATGCTGCAAAACCAGCTCGCGTCGAACACGGCGGAACTGGATCGGCTGAGCCAGCAGCTTTCGGGCGTAAACAGTCCCAATCAGGACAGCTTCAGCCAGACGCGCCTGGGCTTGCTCATCCCCACGCCGGATGGTCCCGCTTCAGCCTCCGCCTCAGCGCTCTACGATCTTCACGAACAGAGAGGCATGTTGGTGACCGAAAATCTATCTCCCCTTCCTCCGGACCGCGAATACCAGCTTTGGCTGCTGGATCCAAACATTAATGGACCGGTTTCCGGCGGCACCTTCCGTGTTAATGAGCGCGGCGGCGTCCGGACCGAATACAAAGCCGTCACCCAACTTAAGTCGCCTGACCGTTTTGCGATATCCATCGAGCGCAAGGGCGGATCGACCGTGCCCCAGGGACGTTTTGTGCTAACCAGCAATTAGCCTTCCCCGAAATAACCGTTACAGCCTTACGTAACGATTACGTCAGATCGTACGAGAGCAGGAACCTTCCGTGACCTTCTATGACCTTCTATGACCTTCCGTAGGCTTCCGCAGACCTTCTGTACACCTTCCGCGAAACCTCCCGGCTGCCTTGTATTAACCTTCCGGAACCTTCTGGACGGCGCGGAGTGTCCGTGCTCATTAAATGTCTGGGGCGGTCTGTTCAGCTGTGCGTGCTATGCATCGACCCAGCCCGCGCAGCAGCGGGGGACCCCCCTTGGGGGTTTTTAAGTGTCAATGTGTCAGGACCCGCGTAAACATTAGTCCGAAGCGATGTTTGCAAGTGTCAACTCGGGTGTCAGGCAAGTGTACGCAAGTGTCAGGAGGCGGGCAAAAGCTGCCGCAAGGTTTAAAAATTGAGCATCGAACGTCGCAACTCCAACGCTGACGCAGCAGTGCTTCCGTCGTACGGGTCATTCAAAGTACCACTGCCCTTTTGTGCGCCAGCCCGTTGCGCAATCCATATTTCGAATGGATATGGATCAAGTAATAGTGCGTCCGTTAAGGCCATAGAGTGCGTTAAATTGTTTGACCACGGCGTGTGAACCGAAGCACTCCCAATACAGTCAGAGCTGTTGCGAGCAATGCCCACGTGCTTGGTTCTGGAATGGGTGTATACGTGAAGCGTGTCATCATCCCGGCGGTGCTTGCAAAACCAGATGTGTCGGTGGCTTTCCCGCACAACGCCGACACGGAGTCTAAGGGCCGTTCGGCATAGTCAATCGCCCAGTCGGGGTCGCGGCGCGAGAGAAGCGGTGCATAGTTAAAGATGTCGATCAGGAGATTACCAGCCGCTGGGTCATACCGAAACGGCGTGATCGGGATATGGATGTCGTATTTCTCCGCTTCAGTTTCGTAGAAGTGGAGCGGTCCGGAGTAGACGACCGTCTCATCCGGCCCGACATTGCCGGCAAAAACTGGGCTCAAGGCATCAGGGTTTTTTGCCGTGGTTGACATGCGAATTTGGATATTCGGGAGGGTCACGTCTATAGGGACTCGCCCGCTCCAGGTCGGTGTTGAGTACGATAATTCACTAATTAAAAGGACGGGACCCGCAGCTCCCGTGAAGTCTGCCGCACCATGGACTTCTTGGCCTCGTGCAGATGTCAATTCAGAGCTTTTCACCAGGAAAACGCCCGCTGCGAAGCGATTGGCAGATGCTGAGTCAGGGGAGGTGACGTAATCCGCGTAGGCTCTGTCCACCACACAGGCGGAACACATGAGAGCGGTACAAAGTTGCGCGTATGCTCTTTTCATTTCAGTAGTGATGTAATGAGGGAATCCTCGAATGCCCCTTCAATAACGGTGACGAGTTCGGATGCAGTAACCGGAAATATTCTGTTTCCCGCTAAAATCAATTCTTCATGCGCCCTGCTATTGCCGAAGGTCTTTAGTTCACTGCCAGAATAGGTCATGGACTTGTGTCCGATTTCGTCGCGGTCAAGGCGAACGATATTATTCTGCCACAAGGCATTTTCCGCGATGAGGGGATATTCCCTGCGAATGGCTTCGGCCAAGCCTGGATATCCGAGGGTGTTTCGATTCGGGTCGGAGCGGTTCTCGATATTGCGGATCAGGTTGTCGCGAAGGACAATCTGGCGCATGCGGTAGTGGGGTTGGGCACTGCCGCCATAGAGGAAGAGACCAGCGGAAGCGTTGTATCCGGCAGGACCGGTGGTGCGAATATTGAGTTCGATAACGTTGTTTTGCACGAGGCACCGATCCCACAAACAGGCACGTGCCGGTTTGTCCTTTCCTGCTTACACAGGCGTCAGACTGAAAGAGGGCGGAAATTGTTTCAAGGATAATCTAGTGCAAAACGGGATCAGAACCATTCGGCCAAAAAAGGACCGCCTAAAGGCGAAGTCCAAGCGCTCAAAAACCGGTGGCCTGGACGGCTCAAGTCTGACGCTAGAGGCAGGCTCGGCCCCGAGTTAAAGGCCGGTTTTTCGCGGACGCACTGCCAGTTGACATGCGGGGGCGGCCCGTCTAGGCTGGTTTGAAACGTAGCCCAATACAGATAGCGGACCATGCTTAGAGTATTTTTGATCGTAGCGATTCTCGCGGGATTGGGAGTCATTGGCGTCAGTCAATTCATGGTGCGCCCTCATCTCCAGGGGATCATCAACGAACGGGAGGAGCACAAGGCTGAAGCCGCCAAGCAACGGACGCGCGCGAACAAGGCGGAGAAGAGTCTCGCCGAGACGACCAAAAAGCTGGAAGACACGACTGCGAAGTTGGAGGAGACGAGCAACCAACTCATGGCGGCCAACAAGAAGATCGAGGATCAAACCGCGCAGATCACGAAGTTGCAGGGCGACCTGGAACAAACCAGCGCGCGGCTGAATACGGCCAGCCAAAAACTAGCGGCGTGGGATTTCCTGGGCGTCACACCGGACCAGGTGAAAGTGATCATGGACGCGAACAAAAAGATGCAGGCGACGATCGCGGCATCCGAGGAAGAGAAAAAGATTTTGGCGCGCGACCTCCGGACGACCAAGGCCAAGCTGCAGCAGTACGAAACCGGCGGCGAAGCCGTCGTGGAATTGCCGCCCGGCACCAAAGGCAAAATTATGGTGGTCGATCCCAAGTGGAATTTCGTGGTGCTCGATATCGGGCAGCAGCAGGGTCTGCTTCCGAATGGCGTGCTGATGGTTTCGCGAGACGCCAAGCTGGTCGGCAAAGTTAAAATCGTGAGCGTGGAACCCAATCGCAGCATCGCCAACATCATGCCCGGGTGGAAGCTCGGGGAGATCATGGAAGGCGACCAGGTACTTTATTAGTTATGAAAAAGATCATAGTCCTTCTCGCAATCGGGTATGTGCTCATCGGGGGAATGGGCTGCGCCACGACGGAGTCGGCGAATGACTCTGAACGGCCATGGAACGCGCCGCGCGGCTGGGAATACGGACTGCCCAGCAGTTTCTACGAGAATCGCTAAGCGGATTTCTGGCGCTTCAAAAGCAGCACGGTAACGCATAGCGCTGCACACGCGGCCAAGGCCACTGCGATTTCGTGCCAGCGCGGCGAAAAAATGAGGATGAATCCATGGTCTTTGACCAGCGCGGCAAAGCTGGAGACACAAAAAGGCATGAGAAAGAGCCGGAAGGTTTGCCAGCGATCGAGCTTCACATTGTTGGCTCCGGCGGTGGTGCTGATGTAAAGCGCAACGCCGATGATCAAGGAGAGCCCCAGCGATGTCAGCCACAAGCGTGGGCGGGGATCAAAATAGCGGAGCAGCACCACGACGTACCAAATGAGGTAGCACCACAGGGCCAGACGGCCTGCGGACAACGCGCCAAGGTACGTAAGGATGCGTTTCACCGGCGCGGAACATATGCAAATTAACGTATAATTACCATCTTCACAAACGGCGCGCAGGTTCATCTAATCTACGAACGTTCGCCGGCAGAAAAGCCGGTGGAAATGTAAAAACTGATGCCAAACGTTTGCGAATACCGTTCGCATTAACTATTGTACTATGCCGATGGTGAGCATTGTCATGATCGAGGATCACACCCTGGTGCGTGAAGGCCTCAAAGCATTATTGCGTGACCGTCCCGACCTGAAAATCGTAGGTGAAGCGTCCGAAGGGAAGCAAGGCCTGCGGTTGGTCGAGCGGCATAAACCGGATCTGGTGCTGTTGGATTTGATGTTGCCGGGCCTGCATGGCCTGGAGGTGCTGCGCAAGGCGCGAAGACATTCCAAGGTGCTCGCTGTTTCGATGCGCTCCGATGAAGCTTTTGTTGCTGAGGCCTTTGTCAATGGCGCCGCCGGTTATGTGATCAAAGAAGACAGCTTCGCAGAACTCGTCGAAGGGCTGCAGGCCGTGCTGAAGGGACAACGTTTCATGAGCCGCAAGCTCGATCATCGCCGGATCAATCGCGTGATCGACAAACTCGGGACCGAGGGTACCTCGGCCGAGCGGCTCACTCCACGCGAGCATGAAGTGCTGCAGATGGCGGCCGAAGGGCTCACCAGTTCGCATATTGGGAATGTTCTCTCCATCAGCCCGCGGACAGTCGAGATGCACCGCGCAAACCTGATGCGGAAGCTCGGGCTCCGTTCGCAGGCCGACTTGGTGCGGTTCGCTGTGCGGAACCGGATTGTGGCGGCGTAGGTGTGAACCATAGTCCCGGAGTAGGAGATGGGTAAATGGGACTCGCGGTAGCTCGTCCTTCCAGACGTGGTTCAACGCTCAACTTTCACCGTCCAACGGAAAACGTCTACTGCGCGCGGCCCTTGAACGAGCCCGTGCTATCGCGCGCCGTGGAGGGCCAATGCGTCCGCGATGTCGTGGTGGCCGAGGTTGCGGGCGAGCATCAATGGACTCATGCCGTAGTGATTGGCTTTGTTGATATCGGCGCGTTTGGCCAGGAATAGTTCGACCAGTTTCTCGTTATTGTTTTCCACTGCGACGTAAAGGGGCGTAACGCCGTCGCGTGTTTGCGCATTGATGTCTGCTTCGTGATCGAGCAACAGGCGGGCCATTTCGACATTGCCGCGTTGGGCGGCGACATGCAGCGGTGTGGCGCTTTTGTGATCAGCGAGGTTTACACCGGCGTCGTGGGCGAGGAGCAATTTCCCGACAGCGGATTGGCCGGAAATGGCGGCGAGATAAAGCGGCGTGAAGCCTTGCAACGTACGCGCGCGCGGATTCGCGCCGTGCGAGAGGAACAGTGCGGCCAACTCTGAATCATTTCGTGCCGCGGCAATATGAAGCGGCGATGCGCCGGTTCGGTCGGTGTGGTCGATTTCGGCATGTGCGCGCAAGAGCAATTCCACCACCTCTTTGCTTCCACCCTGGGCGGCCATGTGGAGTGGCGTGGCGCTATTGGCTTCGAGCGCGTTCGGATTCGCACCGGATTCGAGCAGCAGACGTGTGAGAATCGTATTGCCATCGGTGGCGGTAATGTGCAAGGCAGTTTGGCCGTTCACGAGAGTGGCTTCGAGGCGCGCGCCCTTTTCCAACAGCAACCTGGCGATTTCAGCGTTGCCTTTGATGACGGCCATGTGCAACGGCGTGATGCCACCGTCGGCGCGCGCATCCAAATCCGCGCCACGCGAAATCAGAAATGCGACCATGCCGCGGTGACCACGGCCAATGGCGAGATGCATGGGGGTCCAGGCCTTGTCCTTCGTCTGCTGATTGATGTTCGCCTGCCGCTGCAGAAGAAAAACGGCCATGTCCGATTGCGCGGTGAGTGAAGCGACGTGCAACGGCGTCCAACCGCGGGCGTCCTCGATCGAGGCATCGCCACTTCGTTCCAGCAGAAGTTTTACGGCCGACGTGCGTCCTTCCTGGGCCGCGTAATGCAAAGGCGTGCGGCCAATGGTATCGCGTTCGTAAACCAGATTGGGATTGGCCTTTAGAACGGATTTCAACTTCTTGCAATCCCCGGCCGCTGCAATGTCATGAATTGAAGCAGAGAAGAGTGACCAGGGTACAAGGAAAAGCGCCGCGAGGCTCAGACCGCGTTTAGGGCTCATCACGGACCCAGTGTGACAAGGAGCGCAGAGAAATTCAAGCCTCAGCAGGAACAAAAGGCTCGAGGGTGCGCCTGGCGATTAGCAGCCCGGTATCCTCCAGATCATCGCGGTAAACCGGGTCGTGCCTGCCTTCAATGTTCAGATCTGAGTTGTAGCCGGCGCGAATGAGGGCGTGAACAATTTCGGCCCAATTGCTTTGCCCGAGCCCGGGAAAACGGTGTTCAGCCACGCCGGGATGACAGATGCCATATTGTTCAAGAAGCGGGCGATTGATGAACGCGTCCTTGGCATGCACATGGAAAATGCGCGAGCCGAATTTGTGGATGTTGGCGACGGGATCGATGAATTGGCAGACCAGATGGCTGGCATCCCATTCGATGCCGATATTCTCGCAGCGAGTCGCGTTGAAAAGACGTTCCCACATCGCAGGCTGCCCGAGCATGTTGTAATTCATAAGGGGCAGATGATAAGCGCCTTGCGGGCAATGCTCGAAGGCGATGCGCAAGCCGCTATCAGCAGCGGCTTTGGCGAGCGGTTCCCAAAACGCGAGGAGTTGCGGGATGAAATTTTCGAATGGCTTGTAAACGGGATGCCCGCCGCGTTCATCGATGTGCGTTTCGATGACTGCGCCGGGAAAGCCGCAGATGTTTTTTATGCCGAGGTGAGCAGCGACTTCGATGGCGCGCTGCCAGGTCGCGCGTGCGAACTCTGTCTGCCGCGGGTCGAGAGGATTGCGGTAGAAGACGCCGATTGCGGAAATACGGATGTCGAGAGCTTTGGCGTGAGCCGCGAATTGCTGGGCGAAAGGCTGCCATTTGGGATTGTTAATGCCGCAGGGACCGGCATCGAAGCGCATCCACTCGACTGAACGAAAGCCGAGGCGTTGCGCCCATTCGAGCTGCGGTAGTTCGCCGCCAATAAGGACACCGATCCGCATGACGGCGGCAAGGTAAGGCAGTTTGGACGCGCAGGACACGAAAAATTCGGAGCAGCTCGGCGGGGCGTGGCGCCCTGCCTTGTTGGTTTCCAAACGGGCGCAGAAATTATAATTGCCCGCGCACGTGGTTTGCGTAACGGTGCGTGCAGAAACGAAAGGCGACTATGTTTGGCACATTGTTAATCGTGCTGGTGCTGCTGGCAGTACCGCTATTCTTTTTGTTGATCTATGTGGTCAGCAATTACAATCGGCTGGTCGGGCTGCGGAACCGCTATAAGAACGCGTTTTCGCAAATCGACGTGCAATTGAACCGACGACACGACCTGATTCCGAACCTGGTGGAGACCGCGAAAGGTTACATGGCGCATGAGCGCAATACGCTCGAGGCGGTGATCGCCGCGCGGAATGTAGCCGCGACCGCCACTACGCGCGCCGCGCAACAACCAGGGCATCCGGAAGCGATGAAAGAATTGGCGACGGCCGAAAATGCCCTGACCGGCACGTTAGGACGATTGTTTGCAGTCGCAGAGGCCTATCCGGACCTGAAGGCGAACCAGAATATGGCGCGCCTGATGGAGGAGCTGAGTTCAACCGAGAACAAAGTGGCGTTCGCGCGGCAGTCGTACAACGATTCGGTGATGGCTTACAACACGGCGCGCGAGAGCTTTCCGACGAACGTGATTGCGGGAACGTTCCATTTCGCGCCGGCGGAGTTGTTCGAGGTTGACAAGCCCGAGCAGCGCGAAGCGCCGAAGGTGTCGTTCTAAGCACGATTGGTTCACGCGCGGACCGGCTGTCCTGTCCGTGCTCCAATGGGCAGAGAGAAGATGGACTTTTTCCAGCGACAGGATACTGCTCGCCGATACACAAAATGGCTGCTGGTATATTACCCGATCGCATTGATCCTGATCGTGGGCAGCGTGTATGTGGTGGTGGCATTTGCGTTTTCTCGTGGAGCGCCCTGGAATCCGTCGCTGTTCGGGTTGGTCACGGTCGGCACGTTGCTGCTGATTGCCGGAGCGACGCTTGTTAAAATCAATGAGCTGCGTGGCAGCGGCGGTGCGGTCGCGTCGCTGCTGGGCTGTGTGCCCCTCGATTCGAACACGCGCGATGCCGACGAGCGCAAGGTGTTAAACGTGGTGGAGGAAATGGCAATCGCTTCAGGCACACCGGTCCCGGAAGTCTGGGTGCTGCGCGACGAGCCCGGCATCAACGCTTTTGCCGCCGGGCACAACATCAACGACGCAGCGGTGGCAGTGACCGATGGCGCCATGCGCCTACTCTCGCGCGATGAGTTGCAAGGCGTCATCGCACACGAGTTCAGCCACATTTTGAACGCCGATATGCGGCTGAACATTCGGGTGATAGGCCTGCTGCACGGTATCCTGGTGCTGGCGCTGCTTGGGCGTGTACTGATGCGCACCCGCGGCCGGAAAAATCCCCTGCCGATTGTCGGCCTGGGGATGTTCATGATTGGGTCCAGCGGATTCTTCTTTGGCAAGATCATCCGGAGCGCGGTCTCGCGCCAGCGCGAGTACCTTGCCGACGCTTCCGCCGTGCAGTTTACGCGGAATCCGCTGGGACTGGCGGGCGCATTGAAGAAGATTGGCGGGCTGGCCCAAGGTTCCACGATGCAGTCACCCAACGCCGAAGAAGCGAGTCACTTATTTTTTGCGAATGGTGTTTCGGGATTTTTGAGTGGTGTTATGTCGACGCATCCGCCGCTGGAA
>DATENK010000469.1:0-3689 GCA_035275085.1 Verrucomicrobiia bacterium
CGAGCATCGCCACGTCGCGGCGAATTGCGGGAAATTGCGGCAACGTCTTTAAGCTCTTGGCCGTGTTTCGACGTGCAAGTAAAATGTCCAAATTCAATTCCGCCAGGAGCACAGGGTCACGCAAATCGTATCGACGCGCGAGCGGCGGCAATACCTGGCCGAGCTCGCCCAAGGTGAACTTGCCCAGGTTAACGGTGGCGGACTCGACCATCAGGCCGGTGCTTTCGCTTCGGCGCGCGTACGTGACTCCGCGAACGCCCAAGTGCTCCAGGAAATCCTCGATTATGCCTTTCAAGTCGTACACATCGAACCTGGCTTCGCGCTCTTCCCCGCTCCAGAAGGGGGGATGTCGCCGGCCTGTCAACGCGATAGCGACGCGTCGTTCTTCGCGTCCGGCAGGAAAGACGCGGCCGACTTCGAACAACGCTACGTCCGAATTCTTGTGGTTGATATTATGCCGCAGTGCATCGAGCAATCCCGGCAACAAACTCGGCCGCAACACATTCATGTCGCTGCTCAGCGGATTCTCGAGCGCGATCAGGTCGTTCGACACCAGTTTTGCTGACGCGTCCGAAATCAGTGTCTGTCCCTGGCTCTCGTTCAGCCCCAAGGAAGTGAGCAGGTCTCGTGCTTCGGCAAGCTGATCATGCACCGCGTCGTGAGCGTGTGTCCCGACGGCGCCCCGCGGCGGCGTGGCTGGGATTTTGTCAACACCGTGCAAACGCGCGATTTCCTCAACCAAATCGATTTCACGCTTCAGGTCCACGCGATACGTCGGAACACGGACGGCGTCGCCCGAGACTTCAAGGCCCAACGAGTTGAGATAATCAGTATTTTGTTTGCGGCTAAGTTCTATGCCTAAAAGCTGGGAAACTTTTTCATGTCTCAGCGAAATCTCGATCGGCTTTGCCGGCGCGGGATAAACATCCACAGCGCCGCGCGCGAGCTTGCCGCCGGCCGTTTCCAGAATAAGTTGCGCCGCGCGGCGGCTAGCCCAGTCTGCCGCATTTGGATCGCAGCCGCGTTCGAAGCGGTATGACGACTCGGTGCGCAGTTCAACCTTGCGCGAGGTGCGGCGGATATTCTGCGGCTTGAAATAAGCGCTTTCGATCAACACATCGGCCGTGCGTTCGTTGATTTCCGTGTTTTGCCCACCCATCACGCCTGCCAGCGCAATCGCGCGCTTGCTATCGGCGATCACCAGCATCTCGGAAGTGAGTGTTCGCTTTTGACCGTCGATGGTGGTGAACTCTTCGCCATCGCGGGCGTTGCGGACGATAATTTCAGGTGTGCTGAGCAAATGATAATCGAACGCATGCAGCGGCTGGCCGATTTCCAGCATCACGTAATTCGTCACGTCCACGACATTGCTGATGCTGCGCACACCTACGCGCTCAAGGCGTTCGCGCAACCACCCGGGGCTCGGGCCAACTTTGACACCATGAATGACGCGGGCCGTGTAACGGGGGCACAGTTCCGTATTGTCGATGCGCACGCGCACAAACTTCTCAGCCGGCTCACTCTGCTCAGTGAGGGTTGGATGTGACATTTTCAATGGACTGCCGGTCACGGCGCTGATCTCGCGTGCAATGCCAATCACGCTGTTCAAGTCCGGCCGATTCGGTGTCACTTCCAAATCGTAGAGCACGTCCGTGCCCAGATATTTGCTGAATGACTGTCCAACCGTCGCGTCTGCCCGAAGAATCAGTAAACCGTCTGTATCATCCGCGATCCCAAGCTCCTGCGGGGAGCACATCATCCCTTGCGATTCGACGCCGCGAATTTTCCCAGCTTTAATGGTCAGCGGTTGTTCGCCTGCTTTCGCGGGCAATGAATTTCCCGGCAGAATCAGCGGAACTTTGTCGCCGACCTTAAAATTCTTTGCGCCGCAAACAATCTGCCGTTCGCCTTGCCCATCGGCCACCCGGCAAACCGACAGCTTGTCCGCGTTTGGATGCTTTTCGGACGTCAACACCTGCGCTACCACCACGCCATGAAATTCCCCGCCCAGCGTCCGCATCTCTTCGACTTCGAGCCCCAGCATCGTCAGCCGCTCGCGCAATTCCTCCGGCGTACCTCCGAAATCGACGTAGTCTTTCAGCCAATTCAGTGTGATCTTCATCAGAACTGCTTCAGAAAGCGCAGGTCATTCGCATAGAACAGTCGGATATCGTTGATCTCGTAGCGGATCATTGCGATCCGTTCGATCCCAAAGCCAAACGCCCACCCTGTCCATTGCTCGGGATCGTAGCCGACATTCTCGAACACTTGCGGATGGACCATGCCGCACCCGGCCAGCTCCATCCAATCTTTCCCAAGCTTGCGCACAAGGGAGCTGGTGAAATCGATCTCGAAACTCGGTTCCGTGTATGAAAAATAATGCGGCCGAAAACGAATTTTCACGTCTTCGCCCAGCAGTTCCTTGAACACGAACTCAACCGTCCCCTTGAGGTCGCCCACGGTCACGTTCTTGTCCACATACAGCCCCTCGATCTGCTGAAAGGTCGGATTGTGCGTCGCATCCGCATTGTCGCGCCGATACACCCGCCCCGGCACAATGATGCGGATCGGCGGCGGTTGCTTTTTCATCACGCGAATCTGGACCGACGACGTGTGCGTGCGCAGCAGCAAGCGATTCGGTTGCGTCTTTAAATAGAAAGTGTCATGCGTATCGCGCGCCGGATGATCTGGCGGCGTGTTCAACGCGTCGAAGCAATGGTAATCGTCCTCCATTTCCGGCCCGTCGGCCACGGCGAATCCGATCATCCGGAAACTTCGCACGATATCTTCCGTGACTTGCGTGAGCGGGTGCAGCCGGCCAATTCCGCGCCTCCGTCCGGGCAACGTAAAATCCGCCGGCTCCTTCGGCAACGACGCTTTCAACTCCAATTCAGTGCGGCGTTGTTCCAACACCGACTCCAACTCGCTCTTGGCCGTGTTGATCAATTTGCCCATCGCCGGCCGTTCTTCCTTCGGCAGCGCCCCAAGCTGTTTCATAAGCGCGGTGAACTTTCCGTGTGATCCCAAATAAGTCACTTTCGCCTGTTCCAAAGCAGACAGATCTCCCGCCGCGTTCATCTCCTGCAACGCGGCCTGCTTCAACGGCTCAATGTCTTTGATCACGTCCACACGCGCAAAGGCCAATCAATACCACTTTCCTTTGTGCCTTTCAATAACCAGTGGAACCAAAGCTTCTGCTGTGCAAAAAGCTTACGAAATAACTTCGGTTGCCGACTGGGTGCAATGCATGGTTCACTGGCCTCCGTACGCGTCGAATCCGCGTTCGAGTTGAATCGCGTCATTTTGGTCTTTCCACAAAGAATTCCGCCGAGGGCCAGTGAACGACGACTTCGGCTTCGAGGTTCGTAGGGTTGGCGGGCAATGATGGCACGAAAAGCTGCGCCACCAAGCCGCCGCGTGAAATGGTTCCCGCCGGGCGTCCGTAAAAGATTCGGCCCCGGTTTTCCGGCAGGCGTTCCCGCAGGCGAAGTTCGGTGACGGGCTGATCTGAAACCGCGAACGTTGCCGGTATAGCGCACTCGATGATCAACGAAGCCTTGTCGGCTTTCAAAGCGTTGGTCTGGAGCAGGGAGTCCTTTCGGGTCTCGATGGCGAAGTTATCTGATATCTTATAAATGCCCGGGCCAAACAGTGCCGCGAAGCGAATACCCCGATTAATACTTGGCGAA
>DATENK010000470.1:0-12714 GCA_035275085.1 Verrucomicrobiia bacterium
ATGGGTGGTTGGCGCTTCCCGCGGCATCACCTGCCACGAGATGGGCCACAACCTCGGTTTCCCGCACGCGAATTTCTGGAACACGAGCGGGCAAAGCGCGATCGGCCCGGGGGGCAACGAGGAGTACGGCGATCCGTTCGATGTGATGGGTGGCGGCGGCGTGGATGACGGGAGCGGCCCGGGCCATTACGTGTCGAAGTTCAAATGGCGCATCGGCTGGATTTTGGATGCGGACTTTCCGCGGCTGACGAGCAGCTCCACGGTTCGGATTTATGCGCATGATAATCCGGATTCGCGCGGCATAAGGGGCGTGCGTTTTCGTCGCGACAATGCGCTGGATTATTTCCTGGAGTTTCGGCAGCGGTACACAGGGAACCCCTGGCTCATGAATGGCATCGGTTTGCGCTGGGGAAGCGTCGGCGGATCGAGCAGCCAACTGATTGACACCACACCGGGCACGACAGACGCGAAGAACGACAGCGCGATCGTGATCGGCCGGACGTTCAGTGACTTCAGCGCGCCGGTTCACATCACGCCCCTGGGGCTGGCCAACACGTATCCGCCTTCGATCGATGTGCGGGTGAACATCGGGCCGTTTCCCGGAAATTTGCCGCCGACGCTGAGCCTGGCTTCGAGCGCGCAAAATACGGGCCTGGGCACGCCAATCACCTTGACGGCGAATGCGTCCGATCCCAATGGCGACGAGCTCGCCTATTGGTGGGACTTTGGCGACGGCACGTTCAGCACGAATAACGCGCCGACCGTCACGCTCGCGCCCCGAACCGCGGGCGAATACAAGGTGCAATGCATCGTCAGCGACATGAAAGGCGGCACGGCGAGCGAATCGATAGTGCTCAACGTCGGCGCACCGGCGACGTTTACGATCAGTGGCCGTGTGTTTTACCGGGGCGCGCCGTTGCCGGATGTGCTGGTGAAGGCAAGTTCCACACGCTACGCGTACACGGATTCAGACGGGACGTATACGATTACGCGCCTGACCTCCGGGAGTTACACCATGAGTGCGCAGCTGTATCCGTATACTTTTGTGAAGCCGTTCTTCGCAAATCCGGTGAGCGTTGGGCCGGCGGACGCCGCGAACATCGATTTCATTGGAGTCGACGCGCCGCAAAATGATCTGAGCCTGGTCTCGACTGGATCGGTATGGCGTTACTTCGATAATGGGACCGACCCTGGCGCACTCTGGATGACGTCGGGTTTTAATGATACAAGCTGGCCGAGCGGCGCCGCTCAACTCGGTTACGGAGACAGTGATGAAGCCACGGTGATCAGCTATGGCGCCGATCCGAACAACAAATACCCGGCTGCGTACTTCCGCCGCAGCTTCAACGTGGCGAATCCGGCCGCGCTCACGAATCTCATGGTGAGCTTCCTGCGCGACGACGGCGGGATCATTTACCTGAACGGCGTCGAGGTGCTGCGGGACAACATGCCTTCAGGTGCAATCACTTATCGGACGTATGCGGCCGGGAATAGTGAGGACGCAACTGTCGCGCCGATTGATGCGTCGCTGCTGGTGGCTGGCAACAACGTGCTGGCCGCGGAGGTGCATCAGGTCAACGCGACGAGTTCTGACCTCAGTTTTGACTTGTCATTGTTCGCGACGAGTGTGACGAACTTCGCAAACATTAATACTTTCTATCTTTCGCAACCGGCGAACAAAGCGACCTTTCCTCCCGGGCCGACGATCAACATCTCGGCTGAGGCATTTAGCAGCGATGCGACCTACGACACGGTCGAGTTCTTCGGCGACGGCATTAGTCTGGGCGAAGATGCCGCGGCGCCATTTACGGCGACGTGGAACAATCCACCCCCCGGGCTGCATACGCTGACGGCGATTGCGACATTGCTTGGCGGTTCGCGGCTGACGTCGCCCCCGGTGAATATCACGGTTGCGGCGCCTGCGCCGGCGCAATTGCTGATCGCGAACAATGCTGTGTGGCGCTATAACGACGATAACGTCAATCTCGGGACGGCGTGGGTCGCGACCGATTACCCGGACTCGGCGTGGCTGAACGGTTCGGCGCCGTTGGGCTTTGGCGACCCAGGCATGGGCACCACGGTGCGTAGCGGCGCCATTACCTATTACTTTCGCAAAACCTTCAACCTCCAGGATGCCGCGCTCGTCACTAACATGACCGCCACGCTTTTACGCGACGATGGCGCTATCGTTTACGTGAACGGTCGAGAGGCCGCGCGCGTGCTCATGCCGGCGACGACAGTAAATTATGTGACGTTGGCGAATGCTACCGTTGACGGGGTGGACGAAACGATCCCCGTGATACTGAATATTCCCGCGTCGTTTTTGCAGGACGGCGCGAACACGGTCGCGGTGGAAGTGCACCAGGCTTCGTCGGCGAGTTCGGACGTTCGCTTCGGACTGGAATTGGCGGCGCAGTTGTCGGCCATGCCCACACCCGGTGTGCGCATCACTTCGCCCGCCGCGAACACCACGAACACTTTGCCGAATGCGTTGACAATCACAGCGACCGCGGTCGGGCAGCCGATCTCGGACGTGGAATTCTACAGCAACGGAACGCCGATCGGCCATGACACGACGGCGCCTTACAGCGTCGATTGGGAACAGCCAGGGGTCGGCACATGGACGCTCACAGCGATTGCGTATGAAGCCGGAGTACCCGCATACACGTCTGCGCCAGTGGTAGTGACGTTTACGTCTCCGCAGGTGAGCCGACAATTGGTTTCTCCGCGCTCGCTCTGGCGCTACAACGACAGCGGCAGCGATTTGGGCGCGAGTTGGACGCTGCGCACGTATAACGACAGCGGTTGGTCGCAAGGTTACGCCCGGCTCGGGTACGGCAACGACGGCGAATCCACGGTGGTGAGTTACGGGCCAGACCTGACCAAGCGATACATTACTACTTATTTTCGCCAGACGTTCGCCGCGAGCAATCTCGCGGGCATTAACGGGCTGCGTCTGTCATTGGCGCGCGACGACGGCGCAGTGGTTTACCTGAATGGCGGCGAGATATACCGAAGCAACATGCGCACGGGTCTCGTCAGCTATAACTCATTGGCGCAATCGACGGTGAATGGGCCGGACGAAACGAACTTTTTCACAGTCATTTTGCCTTCAAACCGCCTGCAACCGGTCACGAATAATGTGCTCGCGGTCGAATTGCACCAGGACAGCATCCAAAGCTCGGACCTTGGGTTCGATCTCGCGCTCGTCGCGTTGGCGAACACCAACGCCGCGGAAGGCGTTTACCTGACGCGTCCGGCCGAAGGCGCGCGAGTCACCTTGCCCACGCCGGTGGAACTTGCTGCGTTCGCTTTTGTTTCAAATGACGCTGTGGCCGCAGTCGATTTTTATTCTGACGGCGCCAAGGTTGCCGAAGGTCTCGCGTTCCCCTTCGGAGCCAATTGGTCCGGCGCTCCTGTCGGTTCGCATACGTTAACAGCGGTCGCGCGCCTGGCATCGGGCAATCAGGTCACCTCACCGCCCGTGCACATCGTCGTGCAGGGTCCGCCCATCATGATTTCTCAGGTCATCAACACGCTCTTCGGGTTCGGTTCGCAATGGAAGTATTGGAATAATGCCGCGCCTCCGCCCTCGGACTGGGCGAGTACCACGTATTCGGATGCCGCATGGCCGCAAGGGGCCGCGCGGCTCGGTTTCGGGCTCGATGGCGAAAACACGACGTTGCCCAGCGGCCGCGCCGCTTATTATTTCCGGCGCACGTTCGACATCCCGAACCCTGCGCTGGTGGAAGAGTTAATTTTCCAATTGCGCCGCGATGATGGCGCCGTGGTTTACATCAATGGTTTGGAATATTACCGCAGCAACATGCCGGCCGGCCCGATCACCAGCACCACTCTTGCCGCCGCGGATGCGGTTGGCCTGGATGAACAGCAGGCCTTCATCACCACGATGCCCGGGTCCGGTCTGGTGACCGGCACAAATGTGATCGCTGTTGAAGTGCACCAATCCGCGCTCACCAGTTCCGATGTGGGCTTCGATCTGCATCTCACCGCATCAGGCGATACCGCTCCGCGCATCCTGCTCAGCCGGCCCGGAAACGCCCAGACCTTTGTGCTGCCCGCCACCGTCGATATCGAAGCTGCGGCGTGGCCGGGCCAAAGCCGCGCCGTTAGCAAGGTCGAGTTTTTCGGCGATGGCAACCCGCTCGGAGAAAGGACGGCCCCGCCATACGTTTTTCAATGGGCCGACGTCCCGCAAGGCAATCACACGGTCTTTGCCCGCATGGCCGATAATTTCGGTGAGGTAATCCAGAGCCGCAGCGTCAACATCAGCGCGGGTTATGAAATTATCCGCACGAACTTCATTGCCGCGGGCTCCGTCTGGAAATATCGCGACATCAATTCCAATGAAGGGACTAACTTTGCGCAGTTCAGCTATAATGATAGCGCGTGGGCGAGCGGTCCCGCACAACTCGGGTTTGGTGATGGCGATGAAGCAACCGTCGTGAACGGCGGCCCCTCGGGCGCGCGATACATAACAACTTATTTCCGCCGCATGTTTCAAAGTCCATCCGCGTGGACGATCACTAACCTGAGCTTCCGGCTCGTGCGCGATGACGGCGCCGTGGTCTGGCTCAACGGTCGCGAGCAATATCGCAGCAACATGCCGGGTGGCACGATCATCAACACCACGCTGGCCTCGGCCGCGGTCGACAACGCCAACGAAAGTGCGGTCTTCGAATCTTCATTCACAATCACCAACCTGCCGGCCACGAATCTTGTCGCGGTCGAAATTCATCAAATTAATGCCACCAGCTCAGACATCAGCTTCGACCTGGAGTTGGTCGGCACCGGTTACGTGACGCCGGTTGTGCGCCCCACGCTCAAAATCGTGCGTCTGCCCGAAGGGCCAGTCCGCATCACGTGGCCCTCCAGCCAAACCGGCTGGACGGTTTATTCGAGCGCGAACCTGACCAGTGGTTGGGCACCGTCCGGCGACGCCGTCGGCATTTCAAACAACGTTCACAACGTAATTGTCACCCCAACCAGCCCGACAACGTTTTACCAATTGCGCAGGTAACGCATCCAGTTCAGCACCGGCAATTTCCGGCTTTTTTACTACGAACAAGTAATAGACCACCAAGCGATCACTCTCTGCCGTGCGTTCAAGGGCGGGCGCTGGCAAGCTTGTGTCTCAGTTACATTTCTGATATAACGTGGTGGTGAAGACCAGCATTTACGCTGTCCTTCCGGGGGCTGTTTGCCAGGTTGCCTGTGTTCTGCTGCTGATCTTCGAATCTTTCCTACGCGGTGCGCTGATCAATTTCGAGACCGCTCCGATTCACCCGGTGGCGCTTAACCCCGTCGGCCAAACGCTCGCTGTCTGCAACCTCCCGGATGGAAGAGTCGAGCTATTCGATGTCTCCTCCGGCCTCGCCGCTCCGATCGGAAATGTCCCGGTCGGCCTCGACCCGGTCTCGGTCCGGTTCCGGACGGCCAATGAGCTCTGGGTAATCAATCATATCTCCTCCTCGATAAGCATCGTGGATGTGTCCGTCCGCCGGGTGATCGCCACCTTGAACACGCTTGCTGGTCCCGCCGACATTGTATTCGCCGCTTCTCCGCCGCGCGCGTTTGTGTCCTGCGCCAAAGTCAATACGGTTCAGGTTTTCGATCCGGTCACCCGCCGATCGCTCACCAACATCATCATCGACGGCGAGCGTCCCAAGGCGATGGCGGTCTCTCCTGGCGGCGATCGCGTATACGTGGCGATTTTCGAATCCGGCAACGCTTCGACCATCCTGGCGCCGCCAATAACGCCATTGGGTCTCTATCCGGAGCCGGGACCGGTGGAGGATCCTTCCGGACCTTATTCCGGCCAGAATCCGCCGCCAAATAATGGCGCAATTTTTCAGCCGCCGCTTAATCCCGACATCCCGGCAGAGCGACCGCCTCCAATCGTGAGCCACATCGTCAAAAAGAGCCCAGCCGGCCGATGGACCGATGACAGCAACAAAGATTGGACCGAATACATCTCCGGGACCAACGCACACCTTTCCGGCAGGATCCAGGGCTGGGATATGCCCGATCACGACCTCGCGTCGATTGACACCGCGACGTTCGATGTCACTTACGTCAGCGGTCTGATGAATATCTGCATGGACCTCGCAGTGAATCCCGTGTCGGGTCAAATCGCCGTCGTCGGAACCGACGCCACCAACGAGCGCCGCTTCGAACCCAACTTGCGCTCGACCTTTCTCCGCGTGAACGTCGCCCTCGTTGATCCGCTCACCGCACTCAAAACAGTCCGCGATTTAAACCCGCATCTCGATTATCTCAGCCGATCCCTGCCTCAATCCGAGCGCGATAAATCACTTGGCGACCCGCGCGGCATCCTCTGGAACGGCAACGGCACGCGCGCCTATGTCACAGGCATGGGCTCGCACAATCTTATCGTCATCAATGCGGTCGGACAGCGGGTGCAGCCCGAATCGATCGAAGTGGGCGAAGGGCCCACCGGCATGGCGTTGGATGAAACCCGAAACCGCCTTTATGTGCTCAACCGTTTTAGCGCTTCCGTATCTGTCCTCGATACCGCCTCCAATACCGTGCTCACCAACGTTTCGTTTTTCGATCCCACGCCCCCGCAAATCAAAATCGGCCGCCGTCACTTTTACGATACGCGTCGCAACTCCGGGCTGGGCCATATCGCCTGCGCTTCCTGTCATCTGGACGGCCGGATGGACCGCCTCGCCTGGGACCTGGGCGATCCGGCCGGAGACTTTCTCACCATCACCAATTATGCATTGTCCAACGACTCCTTTGTCATCACGCGTTCGTATCACCCCATGAAGGGACCGATGGTCACCCAAACATTGCAGGACATCATCGGCCACGAACCTTTGCATTGGCGGGGTGATCGGGAAGGCATCGAGCAGTTCAATCCCACCTTCACCGATTTGCAGGGACGCGACACAATGTTGACCCCGGCGGAGATGCAGGAGTTTAAAAACTTTCTCCGCTCGATTCATTTTCCGCCCAACCGATTTCGGAACCTCGATGACACCCTGCCCGATTCGGTTGACTTACCTGGGATGTATGGGGGATTAGATCCCACCGTGCCTCTCGTTCGCGGCACGCCCGCAAGGGGAAAGGCGATTTTTTTCAATTCCAGCGGCCCTGACGACACTCAATGCCTGCATTGCCACCTCAAGCCCACGGGCCTTGGACGCAATGATAATGACCTCATCACGAGCGGCCCGAACGGAGAAAGCAACATAAGGCTGCGGGTGAACCAGCGCACCCTGGGATTGCCATTCAAAACCCCCCAGTTGAGGAATCTGTCGGAGAAACTTGGGCTCGACTTTGGCAGCGGCTCCAGTCGCGCCGGCTTCGGCTTCACTCACGATGGCCGGGCCGACACGCTTTCTCAATTTCTCTTCCGGGGCTTTCCCGACCCCATCACGAATTTCCAATTTCGGGACGAAAACGGGGAGTCGACAGCACCCGAGGTCGATCGGAATATCGCTGACCTGATCGCCTTTCTCTTTTGCTTCCCGGGAAACGATCCTGAAATTAATCCGGTCCTCGAACAGGGCGCCGTCGCCGCACAGGACGTCGCCGCGGCGGTTGGCGGCCAAATAACAATCACCTCTTCGAATGCATCGTTGGTCTCCACCTTTTTGCGCCTGGCGGACTCTCCTTCGAACCGGATCGACCTCGTCGTGCGCGGCGCCCAGGACGGTCTCCTGCGGGGCTGGTACTTTGCCGGCAACTTTCTTTCGGACCGGGCCCGGGAAGAGCTTTCACCATCGGCGCTATTGGCCCTGGCCACGCCCGAGAATCCGCTTACCTTTACCCTCGTCCCCCGCGGGTTGGGTCGCCGCATCGGCATCGACCGCGACGATGACGGCTGGCCCGATCGCACCGAAATTGAAAGCGGCTTTGATCCGGCCGATCCCATGTCGCACGGCATCAGCTCGCCTCCGCGCCTGAACCTCCACACCAACTTCATGGCGGCACATTCCGGCACCACGCTGCGTTTCACTGCATCAGCGATGGTGGATTCGCCGCGGCAGGCGGTAACCTTCAGCCTTATTGCAGGAGCCATGCCCGGCGCCGTCCTGGACCCCGGGACCGGACTGTTCCAGTGGGCCATCCCTATCGATCTGCCCAACCGCCAAAAGTCTCGCGTCTATGTGCGTGTCACGGACAACGCGCCGCCTCATCTGAGTGACTCCGCTGCCATTTTTCTCGATGCCGTGCCTTTCCGCTTTCTCCCGCTCCGGCCGCCGAACAACGATCGTATTCTGTTCGTGGCATGGGAATCCATCGCCGGACAGGAGTATCAGTTCCAATACACAACCAATTTGGCGCAAGCGGTCTGGCGGGACTGGGACTTTCCCATCCGTGCATTCGATGACCAGGCCTATACCTGGGTCGTCGATCGCTATCCGGAAGCACAACACACATACTTCCGCCTTACCCTCGTGCCCTGATACGGTTCAGTGCCGAAGCAGCCCACAAATGCAGAATGCAGAGCTCTCACCCGTGGGTGACTGAGATCTTAGGGTTCCACCAGGACAGGAAGCCGAGGCCAATTTCTTATTGGCTATGGAAAACAGCACGGAATAACCGTAATAGTCAATTCCATTGAATGATATCATGCAGAAACATAAATTCTGGGCAGTCCTTACCCCCGGCGGACTCTCCGCAGTTCAGGCCATCGACCTACTCACAACTGCCCGGGGGCCGAGCGAGGCGCAAGCCGGTGAACTCCTGCCGAACATCGAGCGAGTGAAAGCAAGCGTTCGCCGCTGCTCGGAGCATGCTCTCCCAGTCACTTTAAACGGTTTGGAGTTAGACTTCGCCAAGGTGAATCACTGCAACCTGGCCTGGTTATCAATCACTGGTAAGGAGTTACAGGCAGAATTTCTCGACACACTGGCTTCAGAATTGTTTCTTACTGGAACCCTCGTGATGGCAGTCTTGTTGAATCATGATTATGATTACTGGCAAAATGCTGAGGACTTACTTCAATACCGAGCTGCTGGGCGCGCTTACGCCCATCTGCGGTTGCGGTCAAACGGCCTTCCGGCACCGCTGACGCAAGATGTCGTGGACATTTCGGAGAATCCCGGACGCCGCTACCTGCGCGAAGGTTTTATTGAGGTCGTAGGCTCTCGAATGTGGCTCACCGATCTATTTTGGACGCTCACCGGTGCGGACAAGCGGATCTTGACGACTCAACATAATTTTCACGTGCGTCAGGAAGCATCAGGACTACTCAAGCTGGAGGCGAGTATTACGCCATTCGATTCGCCGGAAGGGGAACAAGCCTCAACCCAAAATCGCCTTCGTGAGATGCTCTTTCCTTCTGCGCCGGAGGTTTGACATACCAAATTACTTGGCTCCCCAAAAAATCGGGTCAGAGCTCTGCATTCTGCATTTGTCTCTGCTCAGCACGGAAATTCTTCCTTCTAATTCTACGCGGATTCCTACACCGTTCCTGAAACGTGTGCAGCCCCACAAATGCAGAATGCAGAGCTCTGACCCGAGGTGACCCCCTGATTCTCAGATCGCGGTGATTGAAGTCGATGTTACTCATTTGAAAAATCCGCTCGATCAAGATCGCGCGTTAAAAGTCATTGAAACCGACTTAATCAATTCGATGGGATCAATGAAGCCCCAGGGTCTTAATGGTAAAATTCCGTTAGATCCAGCGAATCGAGAATTATATCGTGAGAAGTATAAACCACGTGTCATCGATTATCAGGAGTATTGAAATGACAGAAGCCTTGTTTTGGGACCTGATTGACAAGTCCGCGAAGGAATGTAACAATGATGCCGAGCAGCAAAGTCAGTGGTTGGCAAGACGGCTGAGTGAGTTTACGCTGGCCGACATTTTTGAATTTCAGGAGCACTTGATTCGGCGAAAGCGTGACGCATACGACGGACGTTTAATGGCTGCGCTGGCGGTTCTGGATGATATGGACGATGATGACTTCCAAGATTTCAGATTGTGGCTTGTTTCTCGCGGCAAAGCGGTGTTCGAGAAGTGTTTGAATGATCCTGAAGCATTAGCTGGAATCGTGGAACCAGGTGATTGGATTACAGCTTCTGACATTGGGGAGGCAGCCGCCAAAGCTTACGAGCAGGTCACCGGGCGGGATGACTTCCATTTGCGTTTTCAACTTGCATTGCCTCCTCCAGAATTAAAGAACGCATTAGTATGGCAGACTAGGGAAGGCTATGCCGATCCCTCCAAGCTCCGCGTCCTTTTCCCACGGCTGTGGGAAAAGTTCGGAGAGCGATTTCAGGCCGGCAACTGAGGTAGGGTGACGCGAGCAGCTTCACTGTGCGGAAAATCGGGTCAGAGCTCTGGGGCGTATTGCTCAAAATGCGCAACACAGCAACACGGCAACACAGGGTCTCAACACAGCAACACGGGTTTAGTAATCGGCAGAAACCCATAGTAACCGATAGTAACCGATCCTCCTCTATGAGAACAGAGACTTCCGATCAACAAGCCGCAGTTGCAGTTCCCCCCTCTTTCGCGGACCTCTTCAACGCGCACAACCCGACCGATACCGACCTCGTCCCAAGGAACGACATCACCAAGCTAATACCCACGCTACCGTCCGCCGCATCTTTGACCTCCGGCACTCATCCAGTCGTCCAATCATCCGTCCATCCGCCTCTCTCGAAGAAACCTCGCAACGGCAAGATCGCGCGCTTGCCTAAGCCCGTGCGCGACGTCGTCAACCGCATGCTGTTCAATCATGTCCCGCAGCAAAAGATCGTCGCCGCGCTCGAGGAGATCGCCATCAACGTCACCCAGCGCAATATCTCCAACTGGAAAACCCGCGGCGGCTATCGCGAATGGTGCCTCGCTCAGGAACATGCGATCCACCTCCATAACCACCAGGACAACCTCATCGACCTGATCCGCCGCCACGACGGCAGCGAACTTCCCGAAGTCGGCCTTCAGGCCGCCGCCACACAGCTATCTCAGTTCTTTCTCACCCCTGCCGCTGCCCAACTCCTCGCCAGCGATCCCAAGGCCTACGACCTCCGCATCTCGATGCTCGCTCGCATCTCCGCCCAACTGAAAGGCATCCAAAAGTATCGCGACGATTGCGCAAAGAATCTCGGCTACCACGACGATCCTGCCCGCATCCGGCGTAATACTGACGGCGAGCTTGAAAAGCTCCGGCACGATTGGAGTTCGGACCCGGGCCACAGCCCGAAAGATCCGCAGACGCCGCACCGCAACGAATTGCCGAAGCACGGCGAACTCTTCCATCTCGAACCTCCCCCGCCAACGCCGATGTTCCCCACATTTGAGGAATGGAAGGCAGCGCGCGAGCATAAGGCCGCCAAGGCAGCAGCCGACGCTCAATCGACCGAGCCATCCGCATCTCCCCCGGAAGAATCACTTCCGGTCCCCACCGTACCTGCCGGCCCTTTGTGCTCCGATACGACCCCGCAATGAGCTTTTCCCGATCGTTTTTACGAATTGCACCAACCTTCAGGGCTTGGCAGTTTGGTCGCTTGACGCATCAGCGGACAGCCTCTAATTTTTGCCGCTCACTTTTGGAAGCTTGATGCTATTTTGACCTGAAATGAAAGGGATTTGCTGTGAATGTGACTGTTGAAGATTTGGCGCCGTGCAAGAAGCTCGTTCGGTTTGAGATCGAGCCGAAAACGGTGGATGAAACGTTTGCGAACACAACGAAAGAGTTTGTGAAGCACGCGAACTTTCCCGGGTTTCGGCCGGGGAAGGCCCCGGAGCACATGGTGGCCAAGAAGTACGAGAAGGAGATCCAGGACGAGGTCAAACGCAAGCTGATGGCCGACAGCTACCAGAAGGCGCTCAAGGAACAGAAGCTCGATGTGGTCGGTTATCCTGACATCGAAGAAATTCAATTCGCAGCCGGCCAGCCCTTTCAGTTCGCCGCCACGATCGAGACCGCGCCGAAGTTCGAAATGCCCGAATACCGCAGCCTGCCGGCCAAGCGCGATGCCACCCGAGTGACGGACCAGGACATCGAAAAAGCGCTCAACGCGCTCCAGTTGCAGCAGGCGAAGTTTGAGACGGTGGACCGACCGCTCAAGGAAGGCGATTTCGCCGTGATCAATTACTTCGGCTCCTGCGAAGGCAAGCCGATCCGCGACTGGGCGCCCGTGGCGCGGGGGCTCACTGAAAAGAAAAATTTCTGGCTCGAAATCAAACAGGAAGCCTTCATCCCCGGCTTCGGGCCGCAGCTCGTCGGCGCTAAAGCCGGCGATAAACGCACCGTTACCGTGGACTTCGCGCCGGACTTCGTGACGAAAGAGATCGCGGGCAAGAAAGGGACCTTCGATGTCGAAGTTGTCGAAGTAAAAGTGCGCGCGCTGCCAACCCTCGACGATGCGTTCGCCAAGTCGTACGAGGCGGAAAACATCGAGGCGTTGCGGGAAGGCATTCGGCGCGACCTCCAGAATGAGTTGAATACGAAGCAACGCGCGCAGATTCGCAATCAACTCGTGGAGGAATTGCTGAAGCGGGTGAACTTCGAGTTGCCGGAATCGATGGTGCAGGCCGAGACGCGCGATGTCGTTTACAACATCGTCAGCGAAAACCAGAAACGCGGCGTGGCCAAGGAAGTCCTGGATCAACAAAAGGAAAGCATCTATTCCGCGGCAAATGCCGCCGCGAAAGACCGGGTCAAAGCCGACTTCCTGTTTGGCAAAATTGCGGAGCGCGAAGGC
>DATENK010000471.1:0-4983 GCA_035275085.1 Verrucomicrobiia bacterium
AAGGTCGATCAGACGGCGCGTGGGAAAAAGCTGCTCGAGCGCGTCGGCCTAGGGCACAGACTGACGCATCGGCCAGGGCAGCTCTCCGGCGGTGAACGGCAGCGCGTGGCGGTAGTTCGCGCGCTGATCAACGGACCGAAACTGCTTTTGGCGGATGAACCCACCGGGTCGCTTGATCGGGCTTCGGCGGATGAACTGGGCCAATTGCTGGTCGAGTTGAACCGCGAACAGGGATTAACTCTGATCGTGGTAACGCACGCGATGGATCTCGCGGCGCGCATGGGCCAACGCTATGAGATACGGCAGGGAGAGCTAGGCTCGTGAAAACGAGTGACTTGATCTGGAAGAGCCTGCGTTACCGCTCCCGCGCGCACGCCGGCATGGTCCTCGGCGCAATGATCGGCAGCGCGGCGCTGATCGGCGCATTGATCGTGGGCGATTCCGTTCGTGAAACGCTGCGCCAGCGCGCGCTCGAACGCCTCGGCGGCGCGGAACTGGTGTTGGATGCGCGCGACCGGTTTTTTGAAATCGCGCTTCAGGAGCGCTTGTTCGCAGCGTGCAATGAACTCTCGCAAACAAATCGCCGCCTGGCAGGGACGGCGCGCCCTGGCTTTCAAGCATTGCTGCGTCTTCCCGCCGTTGCTTCACGGCAGGACGGCGCGGCGCGCGCCAATCAGGTGCAGGTTTGGGGAATGACAAACGTGGCACGGAACTCAATCTGGCTGAACGAGGCTTTGCGTGCGCAGCTTTCGGCAAACGTTGGCGAAACGATTATTCTGCGTGTTCATAAGCCGAGCGCCCTCAGCCGTGACGCGGTCATCACTCCGCGCGACGATACCAGTATCGCGTTGCGCCTGACTGTCGGTGGATTCTTCAATGCCAAAGACGAAGGCAACCTCAATCCGTCCGCAAGCCAGCTCACGCCATTGAACGCGTTTGTGGCCCTGGATCAGCTTGGCGAGGCAGCCGGTGTTGGTGGACGCGCAAACATCCTTCTCGCCCGCGGAATTCCGGACCGGTCGCCCGAATTTGCTTACTGTTTGCTCCGCGCCAGCTTTCTGCCGGAAGACGCCGAATTGATCGTTACCAATCTTCCAACGGGTGTTGAACTCAGGACGCATCGGATCTTTCTCGATGATGCGGCCATTCTGGCTGCGCGGACAACAAACAGCATTGGAGCACTCACCTATCTGGCGAATTTGATTCGCGCCGGAGATAGCGCTGCGCCGTATTCGATGATCGCTGCCGCGGGAGCGCCTTACACGCCCGCGGCCATGAAGGACAACGAGATTATCGTCAACGAATGGCTCGCGGAAGATCTGGCGCTGAAACCAGGCAGAAAGGTTGATGTTAGCTACTACATCCCTGACGCCGGCAGCCAACTTAAGCAGGCAACGAACACGTTTGTGGTTTCAAAAATAGTGCCTATGAGCGGCATCTACGGCGATCGTACTTTAATGCCGGAGTTCCCCGGGATTGCGAAAGCGGAAAGCACGCATGATTGGGACGCCGGATTTCCGCTCGAATATAAAATTCGAGACAAAGACGAAGCGTACTGGAAGCAGCATCGCGGCACGCCGAAAGCGTTCATTACCGCCAGGGCGGGAGAGCAGTTATGGGCCAATCGATTTGGTTCTCTTACGGCGATCCGCTGGCCGACGTCTGTATCACGTGACGAAATCTACAACCATCTGCGGGCCAATCTCGATCCGAGTGAGATTGGCATGGCCTTTGATCCCGCACGCGATCGAGCACTCGCGGCCGCAAACAATGCGCAGGATTTTGGTGGTTTGTTTCTTGGGTTCAGCTTCTTCCTGATCGCCGCATCGCTGATTCTTATGGCGTTGCTGTTCCAATTCGGTCTCGAACAACGCACGGAAGAGACGGGCGTTTTGCTCGCACTCGGCTTTACGCCAAAACGCGTTCGCCGGCTCTTCCTCGCTGAAGGTGCGATCCTCGCCTTAATCGCGGCTGTCCTTGGTGCCATCGGCGGGATCGTGTATGCGCGGTTGATGCTGCTCGGTTTGGCGACGCTGTGGCGCGAGGCGGTCGGTTCTGAGGCGCTTGGATTTCATGTCACCGTCCAAAGCATCGTTATGGGCCTAATCGCCAGCGCCGCGGTGGGCGCTATTACCGTGGCGATTGTTTTGCGGAAGCAGGCGCGCAAGCCGGCGCGCGAACTCCTTGCTTCCGGCGCCGAACTGGAATCGCAAGGCATGCCGGGGCGCATCTCGCGCACGGCATTGATCACCGGTGTTTTGGGCATTGTGGGTGCGATTGCGCTTATACTCGCGCGACGCCGAGATGCTTCTGCCGAAACGTTCTTTGGTGCGGGAAGCTTGTTGCTGATCGGGGGATTGGCATTCGCTGCTGTCGCGTTACGCGGATTGCAGCGAATGCACCGTCTTTCGATCACAGGTTTGGGAATTCGAAGCGCCACGCGGCGACGCAAGCGCAGCCTTGCAACGGTTGCGCTGCTTGCGTCGGGGGTATTCATGATCATTGCGGTAAACGCCAATCGTCTGGAAGCCGAGCCTAAATCTCCCGGTACTGGCGGGTTTGAGTTGATCGGTCAATCGGCGCTGCCGATTTTGCAGGACCTGAATTCAGCTAAAGGGCTCGAAGCGTTCGGTCTGACGCGCGACGATCTCAAAGGGGTCTCGTTTGTTCCTATGCGCGTGCGCGAAGGCGATGAAGCAAGCTGCCTAAATCTGAATCGCGCGCAACAACCGCGCTTGCTCGGCGTCAACCCGGACGCTTTGCAGCAGCGGAAGTCGTTTGGCGTCGATTGGTCACTCCTGAAACAAAACGCGGATGAAGTGCCCGCAATCGGGGACGAGGCGAGCATCAAATGGGCGATGGGCAAAAAGGTCGGCGACACTTTGGATTACACTGATGAGCAGGGACGGGCGTTTAAAATTCGGATCGTCGCAGCAGCCGCTAACTCGATTTTGCAGGGCCAACTCTTGATCGATGAAGCGCAATTTGTGAAAAAGTTTCCAGGTCTCAGTGGCTATCGAATGTTCCTCATCGACGCGCCGTCGAATGCCGTGTCCGAGGTCTCGGCGACCTTGGGCCGCGCGCTGCAGGACGCCGGGATGGAGTTGGTGCCCGCGGCGCGGCGGTTGGCGCAATTTAACGCAGTGCAGAACACGTATTTAATTACTTTTCAGGTGTTGGGAGGCATCGGCTTGCTGCTCGGGAGTCTCGGCCTTGGAGTCGTTGTGCTGCGCAACGTCCTTGAGCGGCGTGGGGAACTTGGCTTGCTACAGGCGGTCGGATACCGTAAGCGCTCGCTCCAATGGCTGGTGGCGTCGGAAAATCTTGCACTGCTCATGGCCGGCCTCCTGATTGGGGTACTCGCGGCGCTCGTCGCGGTAATCCCAGTGGCGCGCAGAGCCGACTTGCCATACTCCACGCTGATCGCGGTGATCGTTTTTGGCGTCGCTTCTGCATGGATCGCCACGTGGTTCGCGATGCGTGGGCGACTGATCGATTCGTTGAGGGCTGAATGATTTATATTTTACTGATCGCAGCATTGTACTCGAACGGCTTCGATAAGGCCGAACCCGGCAAAGTCCCCGATGAGCTAATGGTACTCGAGGGCGGTTTCAACGTGCAGGAGGAGGGCGGGAACAAATTTCTCGAATTGCCTGGCGCGCCGCTGGAAACGTTCGGGCTGTTGTTCGGCCCAACCGAAGCCGAAAACATCAGCGCCACGGCGCGTTTCTACGGCACCGGCAAAGGCCGGCGCTTTCCGACCTTCGCCCTCGGCGTCAACGGCGTGAGTGGTTACAAACTTCAAATGTCCCCGGGCAAAAAAGCGCTGGAGTTGGTTAAGGGCGAAAACGAAGTGCTTGCCACGGTTCCTTACACATGGGAGTCCGGCACCTGGACCACGCTGCGCCTGCAGGTGCGCAAAGCTTCCGATGGCCAATGGCAGATTGAAGGCAAGGCATGGAAACAAGGGGCTGCTGAACCGGGCAAATGGATGATCACTCACAGCGAAAAAACGGCGCCCATGGCCGGCCGCGCAGGTGTCTGGGGCATGCCGTATGCGGGAACTCCGATACGCTTCGATGATCTGACCGTCGCGAAAGTGGAATAGGGCCGCGGTTTTCGGCAAGTTCCTTGCTACAAAGGCGGCGTGTACTTGCAATATTATGGGTTAAAAGAGCCGCCGTTCAGCATCACGCCGAACCCGCGCTTTCTATTTTACAGCCCCAAGCACCGCGAAGCGTTCAACCATTTGCTTTACGGGATCAGGGAACGAAAAGGATTCGTGCAAATCACGGGGGAGGTCGGCGCTGGCAAGACCACGCTGTGCCGGGCGTTGCTGGAGCAACTCGGCCCTGACTTTTCCACGGCGCTGATCCTCAACCCCATTCTTAATCCGGATCAGCTCATCAAATCCATCGCCATGGAATTCGGGCTCGAGGTACAGGGGATGGACCGCCTCGAGATCGTCGCTGAGATCAATCGCTTTCTCCTCGCCGAAACTGACCGCGGGCGCGACGCGGTGTTGATCATCGACGAGGCACAGAACCTCACCAACGAACTTCTCGAGCAGGTGCGGCTATTGTCGAATTTGGAAACGGATGATCGCAAGCTGTTGCAGATCGTGCTCATGGGCCAACCCGAACTACGCGAACGGCTCAACGATCATAGCCTGCGGCAATTGCGCCAGCGAATCACCATCCGCTATCACTTGCGCGCGCTGAATCGCAACGAAGTCGGCCAATACGTTCAGCATCGTCTCAGCATTTCCGGCGCGCAGCAGGGACCGCACTTTACGCAACCGGCGCTTTGGCGCGTGTTCAATTACGCCAAGGGCATCCCGCGCCTGGTTAACGCGCTCTGCGACAAATGTCTGCTGGCTGGTTATGTTCAGCAGCGCAGCCACATCAATTATCGGCTGGTCGGCAGTGCCATTCGCGAACTTGAGGGAATGCTCGCCGCATGAGCCTTATCAACGATGCGTTG
>DATENK010000472.1:0-6325 GCA_035275085.1 Verrucomicrobiia bacterium
CTACCCGATCCGGAAACGGTTGCGGACCTGGTTTCGTGTGCGTTGCTGCCCCGGGCTGAGCATCGTCAAACGATCCTAGAAACGATCGAGATTGACCGGCGTTTGAAGTATCTGATTCGGTTTTTGCTGGCGGACATACGCCGTAGCCAGAAATCCAAGAGCAAAAAGAAATGAATTCGAAGGAAGAACTCAGCCGCGATGAGTTGCTGTCGGTGCTTTTCGCGGAAATGGTGGTGCAACAGACAAACATGGCCATGATTTTTCTGGGCCAGGCGCCTCATCCGCAAACGGGCAAGAAGGAGCAAAACCTGGAGACGGCGCGCTTGTTCATCGACCAGTTGGAAATGCTGGAGGTGAAGACGAAAGGCAACCTCAGCAAGGAAGAGGAGGGGCTATTGAAGCAAAGCCTCAGTCATCTGCGTCTGGCCTTTGTGCAAGCGGTAAACGAGCAGAATAAAGCGGGGGCGCAGAAGCCGGCCGAAGCTGCGCCAGCGGCTGCGCCGAGCCAAGCGGCGCCGGAAGTCGAGGACGAACCGCGAAAAAAGTTCACGAAAAAGTACTGATTAAAAGGTCAGGCTGACCGCGCCGCCGAAAATGTCGCGCCTGCCGGTATTTCGCCCATCAAGGGTGCGGGCATAAAATACCTGATAGAACCGTCGGCCATGATCGGTGATACCGAGCGCGACTTCAACGCTTTGGCTGATCTCTTTGACCATGGGATACGCCGGGCGACCAGACGTGATCCTTTGCACGAATTTCGCATCCCCAATATCATTTCCAGACAAACCCTGCGTGAAGCGATACGCGGTTGATAAGCTAACGAACTTCCAGGACAGATAAGCTCCGGCGGAACCAAACCAATCATCCGGAACGCCGCCGTCGCGGTAGCGGTAGCCGACATCGCCATAGACCCCGGAATACGAGCAAAGTGTTTTGCCCGCGAGCAGAGACGCTTCAGCGCCCGAGGCCCCGTCTCCGGCCGAGAACGGAAAGTTCTCATCATACGTGCCCTCGATAATACCGCCAACGCGCGCCGCGAGTGAGGGCAGCCACCATACGTTGAAGTCTGTCTCGTCGATAAAGCGCTTCCGAATGCCGACGGTGGTGTCGGTGAGGCCATTATCCTTGAGGTTGCGCGAACCCGCGCCGAGAGCAGGCGCATCGGTCTCGCTCCAGACCCAACCGACCGCGGCATCGAACGCGGTGTTCTCGGTGAGCCCATAATCGAAACTCACCAGGGCCGTGTGCTGCCACAGGGCACCGTCGAGCTTTACGTTTTGCTTGCCCGCCCAGACGCGATCAAAGGTTTGATAAACATAGGCGGGTGTGATCACGAGCTTATGCTGTTCCGGCAGCGAGACCGAGTGCTGCGCCCTGGCGGAGCGCGTTACCGCCAATCCGGCGGCCAAACCCCAAAGCAGGACCAATGCAAACGTTTTCACTGAAATTGTTTACCTCGGTTGTCGATGAAACGACAAATCAATTGCAAAAGACATGCGCCGGCAGGGAAATGTAACTAGAAGCAGCTTAAGCGGCTTAACAGAGGATACAAATGCTGATATACCCGTTTGGTGCACTGGCTCATCCTGTTATTGTTGGGAATTTTCGCCGCGCATGCTCATGAACCCGGCTTGAGCAGCGCCGAATTTCGCCCGACACAAGACGGCCTGGAACTCGTTCTCACTTTCGCCGTCGCTGACGTGGACAACCTGCTCCTACTCGACACGGACGGGGACGGAAAAGTCTCGCAGCTCGAATTTCAATACGGCCGCCCGCGCGTGGCGGCATTGCCGTCGCAAGTGGCGGCAGTGGAGATTGATGGAAACCTTTTAACGAATGCTGAGCCCGCCCTGCGCATGAACCCACTGGACAATATCGAGTTCATCGTGCGTTATCCGCAGAAGCTCGGGTCCAATTTTATTTACCGGTGCGAAATTTTTCCACAACTCCCACGCGGGCACCGCCAATTCGCGTCGCTCCGGGATGAAACGGGCAAAGTCATGGTGGAGCGCTTGTTGACTGCCGAGCACAACGAGCTGGTCTATCCGCCGAGCGCCCCAAAGGTAACTTTTTGGGGATTCCTGACGCTTGGCATCGAGCACATCCTGACCGGGTACGACCATTTGCTGTTTCTGTTCGCGCTGCTGCTGGTTACCCGGAGATTCGTTTCGGCGGTGAAGATCGTGACGTGCTTTACGATCGCGCACTCGATCACCCTGGCGCTGGCGACTTTCAACGTGGTGAACATTCCAAGCCGCGTGATCGAACCATTAATCGCGGCGACGATTGTCTACGTAGGCATCGAAAACATCATCCTTAAGGGGGAGCCTAAGCGGCGCTGGCTGCTCACGTTTGCTTTTGGGCTGATCCATGGATTTGGCTTCGCGAGTGTCTTACGCGAACTGGGCATCTCGTCCGGTTCGAGTGGTATCGTGATGCCGCTGTTCTCGTTCAATCTGGGGGTGGAGATCGGGCAAATTTCGGTGGCTGCCATTTTGCTGCCGTTCATCTGGCGATTCAGCAGGAAACCCGATTTCGCGCTGCGCTGGGTGCCGGCGTGTTCTGTCCTTGTCGCGCTTGCGGGCGGGTATTGGTTTATCGTTCGCGTTTGGGGAGTATAGCCGCGAGTTGCTGGAAGAGATCTTCTTTTCTGGCGCAGTGGTGAAGCTCTTTCGTGAGCAATCCAAACCCCACGCCGTACGCCGGCCCATTGACCACGCATGCATCCGTTCGGCATTCCGCCATCTGTTTGCGGCCGTCGGCAATGGTTCCATCGCGATCGCCGTCCACTTCGAATTTCCAACCCACGAGGAAGGCTTGCGGAAGCCAATCGCGCATTTCGGCGAGGATTTTTGGCGTCGGCACCAACTCGGCGAAGACATTTTTGAGCCGTGAGGAAATTTTGCCCGCTTTAATTGGATTCAGTTCTCCACCAGCCGCGCGCTGCCAAATCTTGCCGAATGCAAAGTCACTCACGGCCGCGGCGTGAAAGACTGCGCTAACGCCGTTCGCTGCCGCCTTAAGTTGGTCCCGGAGATTAGCAGTGGTCGTGAATGGGAGGATGCGTGCTTTCGAGGTCTGGGTCCAAGTCGCCTGCTCGCCGCGCAGCAGCGTCACTTCATGTCCGCGCGAGATCAAAAAATCTGCCAACTCCGTGCCGAGCCGCCCCGTCGAGAAATTGGTCAGCCGCCGGACCTCGTCCAGCGGCTCGAACGTGGGGCCGGCAGTGACGATGCATTTCATTTCAAAGCATCGCGATTCTTCCAAAGCTCGCCAGGCGCGAAAATGCCGGCAGGAGTGATGATGCCCGTAATGAGGTCGGGCGGCGTGACGTCGAAGCCTGGGTTAAAAGCGCTGCTGGTCGGATTTGCGACGCGCACATATTCGCGGCGACCGTTCTTAAGTACGCCCCAGGCACCGAGGACTTCCGATTCGCTGCGTTGCTCGATGGGAATTTCGCGGCCTGACTTCAATTCCCAATCGATCGTGGACAGCGGAATCGCGACGTAAAATGGGACATTGTGCCGTTGCGCGAGCACGGCTTTGGTGTACGTGCCGATCTTGTTTGCAACCTCGCCCGTGCGGCCGAGGGTGCGATCGCTGCCGACAATGACTAGATCGATCTCGCCCCGCTCAAACAGCAAACCAGCCGCATTATCCGCGATCAGTTGATGACTAACCCCTTGTTGCGCCAATTCCCACGCGGTCAGTGTCGCGCCCTGGCAACGCGGGCGCGTCTCATCGCAGTAAACGTGGAACTTCCGACCGAGCCGTTGCGCCTCGTACATCGGCGCCGTCGCGCTGCCGATATCGACGAAGGCCAACCAACCTGCATTGCAATGCGTGAGCAGGTTCATGCCATTGTTGATGAGCTGCGCGCCATGACGGCCGATCGCCTCGCAATGCGCGGCGTCGTCGTTCGCAAATTCCTCTGCTGCTGCGACGGCAAGACATTGTTTTTCTTCCACCGTCTCGCCCTTGCACATGATCCGCATGACCTGGTTCAAGGCGTTCAAGGGATCGACGGCTGTGGGCCGGGCGGATTTCAACGTGTCGTAAACCATCCGAAGATGCCGTTTGAACCCGGCCATGTCCTTGGTGCGAAAACTCATCGCGCCCTGTGCCAGGCCGTAGGCCGCCGTCGCGCCGATGGCTCCCGCACCGCGTACGACCATGTCGGTGATTGCGCGGGCCGTTTCACGGAAATCTTTCGTCCCTATGATCTTGAATTTGTGCGGCAAGAGGCGCTGTTCGATCAAGCGCACCTGGTTCGTGATCACATCGTAAGTGACCGTTCGGAAATGGCGGCTACGTCCCTGAACACTGACTTTCATCTGGATCTTAATCCTACTCCTAATCTTAATCCTAATCGACCAAGATTAATGGACTCTGATCGCTACCTTCTTGACCTTGGCCCTGATCTTTTCGAAAGCGGGGTGCTTGCGCAGACTCTCAAGGTCGGGGTCTTTCATGAGCCACTTGAAGTCTGAGTAACCCATGTCCAGCGCGCGCAATAGCGCCAAGCCCGCCTGCTCATGGCGCTTCGTCAGCGCGTAGCTGCACGCCAGATTATAGAGCACCATCGGATCGCGCGGACAAAGTTTGGAGAGCGCTTCATCCACTTCCAGGCCGGCATCGAATCGGCCGCGCTTGGTGTACGCGTCGCCAAGAACCTGCAGCGCTTCGACGAAGCCAGGGTCGCGTCCCACGACTCCTTTCAAAAACCCAATCTCCACATCCAAATCCCGTAGCTCGCGTCTGCTCAATTTCTTTTTCGGAGCGGACTGTTTGGGCATATGCTCGGGAGAATTCTGCGCTGAAATCGTCCCCAATGTCAACGAATTCTGTGACTGTTTTCGGCGGAAGCACCGGAGTTTTAGGCATTTACTTTCCGACAGTGTCTGCCAAGGATCGACCATGAGGTTGCGACTCGTCCTGATCACGTTGGTCGTTCCACTTCTATGCTCCGCCGAAGGAAACGCGCCGACGCTTACGGGAATTATGTATTGGCGACACAATGCCCAAGCGCTGCTGGAGTTGCCCTCGAGCCGGAGCGCGCCGATGAGACCAATTCTTCGGGAAGGCGAGGCCGCCGGTGGGTGGAAGGTGGAACGAATCGACGTTGAGGCGGGTACGGTTGGGCTTCTGAGGCATGGCGGGGATAGCCAAATTCTGGATCTAGGGCTGACACCCGCAGAGCGGATTGCGCGGCGCACTTTATATCTGCGGGCGGCGGACCTTAGTCAGGTCCTCGAAGTTTACCAGGAGCTTTCCGGGCGCACGGTGATTCGGTCCGCTACGATGCCGATCACCAAGATTGATTGCAACAGCGCCGCAGATTTTTCGCCGGAATCGGCAGTCGGCATTCTGACGAACTCATTGAAGAAAGCGGGCACTGTCGTAACCCTGATTGGCGCGAAATTCGCCGTGGCAGGAACTAAACGTGACGAGGACCGAATTAGATCGCTCAAGCCGCCGCCCGCAATCGTGCCCGGCGAGGAAACGTTTGCGCCGGGACTGATGAAGTTTCACGAGGCAGACCTGGCGCAAGTTTTGCCAGTCTATGCTGAATTGATTGGCCGTCCCATGAAGCCGCCGCAGCGGTTAACGCCACCAATCAAGGTGACTGTGCGCAGCCAAACGCGATTAAACCATCGAGAGGCTGCCTGGCTTTTGGAAGCGTGCCTTCACATGGCGGGTATGCCGGTCTGGCCGGAGCACACAAATTAAAGGAGGTCCGCGCAGTTCCGGGACAGGTTTGGCTGAATGTTGAGCAGGATTTTGCATGCGATCGGTGGCCAGGTTGTGTATCATTCCTGCTGTTCACAACACCAGTGCGTATGGTCGTCCGCTTACTCTGGGGACTTGGGATGTCCGCATTCGTTGCCGCTGCCCACGCCGATCTCGTCAGCACCGGCGCGGTCTGGCGGTACCTTGATGACGGCTCAAACCAGGGAACAAATTGGCGCACTCCGACCTTCGATCATAGCGCCTGGCCGGCTGGCGCTGCGCCGCTGGGCTTCGGAGAACCGTTGATCGTGACTACAACGCGGACGGAGCGTGTAACTTATTATTTTCGCCACCGGTTCGTCGCCACCAACGTGGCGTCGCTCACCAATTTGACTTTGCACGTGCTTCGTGATGACGGCGTCATTGTCTATCTGAACGGAACAAATGTGTTCAGGAACAATTTGGTCCAGAACCCAACCTATACCACCGTGGCGAGCGCAAATGTTGAAGCGACCAATTATATCAGCACGAACGTGAATCGCGGGTTGTTGCGCGAAGGAACAAATGTGCTTGCGGCCGAAGTGCATAATTTCAC
>DATENK010000473.1:0-7539 GCA_035275085.1 Verrucomicrobiia bacterium
CCTTATTTATTTTCCTTCGGCGCTTTGTTCATGAAGATGTGCTCTTTGAATTGGATCTCGCCGTCCTGCTTTTCGCGCAATTGCTCGTACCAGGCCAGCCCATAACCGTGTGCCGCGATGCTGGTGATGACGTCATTGAGCCCGTCGCCGTTTACGTCGTAGGTATACATTTGCGCGCCGCCCGTGCCGAACATCCGCTTGTGCTGCTTCCACGTATCCGCGCCGGCGGAAGCAGGCTGTTCCCACCAACCATCTTTTTCGAGCAGGTCCATTTTGCCATCGCCGTTCACGTCCCCAAAACCAAGTCCATGCGTAAACCGCTGCCATCCGCCCTTTGCTGAGATGCGCGTGAACTTCCATGGTTGCGCGGGATCGTTTAAGTTGGGTTCGGCGTAACCATAATATCCTTCGGAGCTGCAGATGATCTCGTTTTTGCGGTCGCCCGTGATGTCGCCCCAGGCGGGCGATTCGTTGTCCACAATGTCCAAAACCTTGTGGCGATTCCAATGACCTTCCTTCCCTTTGGGATTCTCGAACCATGAGGCGTCCTTTCCGGGGAAGCCGTAGATCAGGATGTCGTCCCAACCGTCCTTGTTGAAGTCCTGCGTGAAGGCGAAAAAATTGTCCGAATACGTGTTGTTAACGCCGAGCGCTCCTTCAAAACCTGGGATCGTCTCTTCGGTGCCGTCCTGCTTCTTGCGTTTGAAGGTTTGGGTCGCCGGATAATATTCGTGGCGCTTTTTGAAGTCCGGCCCTTCCCACCAGTACGGGCCGGCCACGACGTCGCCTTTGCCGTCGTGGTTGAAGTCGCCGAAGGTAGCGCCTTCCGCCCAAAATTGATCGCTCAACTGGATTTTCTTGAAAGAGTGGATAAAGTGATCCTCAGCGGAGGCGATAACAGCTAGCGTGAGCAAAGCGGCGATGAAACATATTTTGCGCATGCCTCATCTAAGGCGATTCCGGCAAGGCCGGTCAAGCGTAGGTTACATACCCCACGCGGCGGGGAGCGGAATTTTGTTGTCAATCACTTAGACTCTCTTGCAATACTTCGCCGGGTCAAAAATATGGATAAAATGAAATATTTGTTTTGGAGTGTCGTTTTGCTTGCCCTCAGCAGCGTGACCGGTGTTTACGCGGGAGAAGCGGACATTGTGTTGCCGCCCCTAGACCAGGTGAACTTCGATGTAATGGGCCATCCTGTGCGCGGCCTGACGATCCTGTACGCGGGTCTGGTCGTGTGCGCCGTAGGCGTGCTGTTTGGCTGGATCCAATACGGCCAAACCAAAAAGCTTCCGGTACACCGCGTCATGGCTGAGGTGTCGAATACGATTTGGGAAACCTGCAAGACGTACGTGCTGCAACAGGGCAAGTTCCTGGCCGTCCTGTGGGTGCTCATCGCGGTGTGCATGATTTATTATTTTGGGTTCCTATCACACAACAGTTTTCAAAACGTCCTGGTGATCCTCCTGTGTTCAATCCTGGGCATTCTTGGGTCGTATGGAGTGGCCTGGTTCGGAATACGAATCAACACGGTCGCTAACTCTCGTGCGGCCTTTTCCGCGCTGACGGGAAAATCGCTTGCGACACTGTTCATTCCCCTGCGTTCGGGAATGAGCGTCGGGTTGCTGCTCGTGAGCGTGGAACTGTTCTTCATGATTTGCATCCTGGCGTTTCTTCCGAAAGAGCTCGTTGGCCCGTGCTTCATCGGCTTTGCCATCGGTGAATCGCTGGGCGCGAGCGCTTTGCGAATCTGCGGCGGCATCTTTACCAAAATCGCCGATATCGGCGCGGACCTGATGAAGATTATCTTCAAGTTGCCCGAAGACGATCCTAAGAATCCGGGTGTGATTGCCGACTGCACAGGGGATAATGCCGGGGACAGCGTTGGGCCGACAGCGGATGGTTTCGAAACTTATGGTGTCACCGGGGTAGCGTTGATCACGTTTCTCGCATTGGCGATGGCGGCTGCGCCTATGCTGGCGGGGACCTTGATTGTATGGCTGTTTGCGATGCGTATCCTGATGATCCTGACGTCGCTGGTCTCGTACTTCGTGAACGATAAGCTGAGCTATGGCGCTTATGGGTCGAAACGCGAATTTGATCTCGAGGCGCCTCTAACGCATCTGGTTTGGATTACGTCCTTGGTTTCCATCGGCGTTACCTTTGCCGCGAGCTATCTGCTGCTTGGAAAGCAAAGCGACTATCCAGCATTGTGGTGGGTGCTTTCCGTAATTATTAGTTGCGGAACCATTGCGGGAGCGCTCATTCCCGAATTCACCAAAGTTTTCACCAGCTACAATTCACGGCACGTCAAAGAGGTCGTGAACGCTTCTCGGCATGGCGGGGCGTCCTTAAACATCCTTTCGGGATTTGTTGCTGGAAACATGTCGGCCTTCTGGAAAGGCCTGGTAATCCTGACGCTGATGCTGGTCGCGTATAAGTTCTCGCAGAACCCCTCGGTCATGAAGCTGATGCCGCCGGAATTCGCGTTCGCGGCGCCAATCTTCGCGTTCGGCCTGGTGGCGTTCGGGTTCCTGGGCATGGGTCCGGTGACGATCGCCGTGGACAGTTTTGGTCCGGTAACCGACAACGCTCAGTCTGTGTATGAACTGAGCCAAATTGAAGCGGTGCCGAATGTGCGGCAAGGGATCAAGCAGGAATTTGGTTTTGACGCGGACTTCGAGCACGCCAAGCATCTATTGGAGAAAGGCGACGGCGCGGGCAACACGTTCAAAGCGACTGCCAAGCCGGTGTTGATCGGTACGGCAGTCGTGGGCGCCACCACCATGGTTTTCGGCATTATCATCCTACTGCAGCGCGTGTATCAGCAACTGGATCCAAGCTTCAAAATCATTGAGAAGCTAAGCCTGGTACAGCCCGAAGTGATCCTGGGTTTGCTGATGGGTGGATCGGTCATTTATTGGTTTACGGGGGCGTCGACACAGGCGGTTGTGACGGGTGCCTATCGCGCGGTGGTTTATATCAAAGACCATATCAAATTGGACGCTGGCAAAGCGTCCATCGCCGACAGCAAGGAGGTCGTGCGCATCTGCACTGTGTATGCACAAAAGGGTATGGTTAACATCTTCATCGTTATCTTCGCCCTCTCGCTGGCGTTGCCCTTTTTTGATCCGTTCTTTTTTATCGGATATCTTATTGCCATTGCCTTCTTCGGTCTGTTCCAGGCCATCTTCATGGCGAATGCCGGCGGCGCATGGGACAACGCGAAGAAGATTGTTGAGGTTGATTTGCGGCAGAAAGGGACAGCATTGCACGCCGCGACCGTTGTCGGCGACACAGTGGGTGACCCGTTCAAGGATACCTCGTCCGTTTCGCTGAACCCAGTAATCAAGTTCACCACCTTGTTCGGATTGCTCGCGGTTGAAATCGCCGTCACGATGACCAATAAGAGTCTCAAGACTGGCATCGGCGTTACTTTTTTCGTGATCGCACTGTTCTTCGTTTACCGCTCCTTCTATGGTATGCGGATCCCGGAAGAGAGCGCAAAAGCGGAAGAAAATCGCACCCGAGTGGCCGCGTAAACTGATTCGCCTTATCAAAAGCCGACGTAGCTATCGGCTGATCCAACCCTTAATCACGACGATGTCTACGAGTTACGGTTCAAACGCGCTAATCAACGCGCCGCTGCTATCGCAGGCGCCGTGACGGCATAACGAGCCGGCCAATCCGCGAGGTCGCGGTTGCGTTCCCTGGCATACTCTGCGTCCTGGACCATCAGATCGTACATGTGAGGGATGGCCGAGATGCTTTCGGGGATCGCCGCCTGATTCGTGCACAGCGCCGCATAACTGTGTTTGTCCGTCGGATGGTACCCGTGCATGGCACGCAACGGGCGCTGGCCCATGTCGCTGGGCACGATCAGCACACCTTCCTTCACCAGGAAAATCAGTTCGCCGAACCGGTGATCGGGAAAGTAGGTGCCCATCTCCTTCAATTCTTCATCCGGCAGGATTCGTCCTTCCGGCACGCCGGCCAGCAACCGTTTCACTTCCGCGCGGGCGCGCTCATTGAAAAACCAAAACCGCGCCATGGTCGAGTCGTAGACCACTGCATAATCACGAAACATGGTCAGCCCAAGGCCTTCCACTTGCTGGCGCAAATCGAGGAAATCATTGCAGTTGGCCATGCCGTGATCGCCAAAAATATAAAGCCGCACCTCGCTGTAGTGATGCTGCGCCAGCGCGAGAATGTCTTCGATGCGTTGCTGGTAGGCCTTAAGCTTTTCGGGGATTCGAGGCGAGCGATTGCCGACCACGTGTAACAGTCCATCCAGTTCGGGCCAATAGACGAAGGCGAAATCCACCTGTTCTTTGCGAATGTCCTCAACGAGCGCCGCCGTGTTCTCCGTCTCAGATTTGTCCGGATCGCTCGAGTGATATGCGATTTCGTGTTCCTCGAGGTAATCGAAGATATTCGTGCCGCGGTTCATGCCATTAGGCTTCAGCGGACTTTTTTTCTCTGAAAAATCGAACTTCGAGATATACCGAAACGGCATGTTGTACAGGTCAAAGTAACCGCGGAATTTAATCTGCCGCTTCACCAGCTTGCTGATCTGACGCCGCACTTTGCGGCGGCTGCTAAGCGTGCTCGGAATCCAGCGCAGATGTCGCAAGGCGCGAAAGGGCGAGCGCTGCGGATCATAAACGAAGTAGCACCAGTTATGGTGCTCAGAGGGCCATTTGCCCGAAACAATGGAAGGTACACAGGCCGAGCTATAGCCGAATACGGAAGTGAGCCGTCGCCGCCGCGGAGCGCAGAAGGCGGCGAACGGCTCGTCCCGTATTATTTCCCATCCCAGGGCGTCTATGAAAATGAATAAAGGAAGGACATTCTTCATAATTGATTAGAGACTTCTTACGTCGTCTCCCAGGTTTGCAAAGTGACTAGGGGACATATGGTTTACCGCTGCACCACCTCGAAAATGCGGTGCAGGCGTGTCAGTTCGAACATCTGTTGCAGCGATGACGAGGGATTCACCAATCGCAGTGTCACATCGCCCTTGCGTGTCGCCATTTTGTAAACACCGATTAGCGCGCCGAGCCCACAGCTATCCACCGCGCGGGTCTCAGACAAATCGACTTCGATGGTTTTGACGGTCGGCGGCAAGGACCTGCAGACTTCATGGCGGAAGCTCTCGGAGTTCCCCGAGCTCAAATCCTTGATCTCACTAATATTTAGGTTTTCTCCGTCTTGGATTATTTTCATACTGCTGGAATAAATGATTTTTTCTTGTGCAAATTATGATCGAATAGTGATCCGTTTGCTTTCCGGCACCGGTTCTGGAATTGGCGCCGTGAGTTCTTCCTTCGCGCGTTGCCACATGCGTGTCACAAATCGCGCCATAATTTGCAGATCCAAGCGCCAATCGGCGCGCGTGGCGTAAAAGGCGGCATGAGCGCGTGCCTGTTCGTCGAACTTGTCGAACGCGCCTTCCACGTCCGCAAGAGAAACGACACCCACCGGGGCGTTGAGCCACAATTTTTCAAAATCGCTCGTGAGTTGCGCCGCGTATTTTGGGGAGAGCGGACGATTGCCAACCCAGGCGAATTCGCCGCACGCGACGTTCCATAATTGGGGCCACCGCCGCATGAACTTGTTGGTGCTGTTCATCTCGAAGTATGTGATCGTCCGCTGCTCCTGCTCCGGCAGTTCATGACTCCAGGGCAGCACGGCTTCCCGGGCACGGAATGCGGGGAGTCCAAGAATGCTGGATTTCAGCATCCCGTAAAGCCCCACGGGGACCGTGAGTTGTAACAACACCAGCGCGGCCAGGCGCCCAAACCAGTTTGAGCCTGCTCGCAGCGGCTTCGGACGCTTGAATCCGCTCAAAAGAAAATCGTCCGGGACAGACAGGAATGATCCGTTCTGCCAATTGATCAACCGCGCCCCCCACGCCAGGGAATGACGCAACTCCACGAATTCGCCCACGTACGAGTCGCAGGCGACGTAGCTCTGCTCAATCCAGGCGCCGTGGTCCACAAAGACGCGATCCTCGAGTACCGTCATCGGCCCAATCTCCGCGTCTGGCCCGATCCAGACGTGCTCGCCGATCCAGCATGGCGCATGTACTCGCGCGCTGCGGTCAATCCGCGTGCGCAGGCCGACCCAAATGCCCGGCTCGATCTCGCGCACTCCGATGCGGTCGGCGGATTTGACCGCATTCAAGCGCGCTGTGAGAGCAGCAAAGAAAGCGGCGTAATCATCAAACAAGCGGAATTTGGGAAAACCGGGCAAATGGTCCATCAGGAATACCTGATCGACGCTGACGACGGGATTTTTGCTGGACGATGTAAACTGCGCCAGCGCTTCTTCGCGGGTGGGCTCCGTGCGTTCGGGCAGCACTTCCAGTTTAAAACCCCAACGTGAGCCATCGTCCAACAAGGAACGAATCAAGTGGGGCCGGTCCACCGCGAGCACCCGCACATGCGTGGCGCCCTTGCGCGACATTTCATCCAACCAGTGTTCGACCAGCGTCTGGCCGAAGATAGGCACTGCGGCCAGAGGAGCGGCCTTGATCAAATGTTCGAGGCCGGGGCGTTCGGCGGGGCAAATCAGGAGGGCGTTCATGATTAGCAAGCCCCCCTTCCAGACAAGACGGCTGGGATGGTTTGCACCGCGATTTTGAGATCAGTCAAAAGACTTTGACATTCGATGTAACGCACATCCAACGCGACCTGGCCGGAGAAATCGATTTCGGCGCGACCGCTCACTTGCCAGATGCAAGTGATGCCAGGCTTCACCGCGAGTCTGCGGCGGTGTGCGGGCGTATACAGCGCGACTTCGCGAGGCACCGGAGGCCTGGGGCCGACCACGGACATATCACCGAAGAACACATTGAAGAACTGCGGCAGTTCATCGAGGGACAGTTTCCGCAGCCACTTTCCAACACGCGTGATTCGCGGGTCGTCCTTGATCTTAAATGTGACGCCTTCTTTGTGATGGTTTTTCGCCTTCAATTCTTCCAGGCGTTTTTCGGCGTCGATGCACATCGAACGGAACTTATACATTTTGAATAAACGCCCATATTTGCCGACGCGGATCTGGGTGAAGAACACCGGGCCTCGGTCCTCGAGCTTGATGAGGGCTGCTATCAGCAGAAACAACGGGGCGAACACGCACAGCACCGCAAGGCTGAACACAACGTCGAATAGCCGTTTGAGCCCTGGATCGCGATGCATTTCCCAGTTCCAGCGCAGACGTTGTCGCCGTACGCGATTGCGAATACCACAGCGGCGCAAAGGCCGGCCGCTCGCATCCAGGCGTTGCAAAACCACAGCCTTGATATCCCTTTCGCTCATAACCTCGATTGATCCCCTTCCAGAAGACCGCGCGCCCGAGAGTGCTCTCCCCGTGGTGATATCAATCCGCAGATGGCTCCCGCCACCTGGTCGATCTCAGGCTTGCCGATCTTTTGCTTCAGCACCATGTCCGCCCAACGTCTTTGTGGCGCCACATGCCGGACATGCATGGGCCCTACTTGTGAAATGAATTGCCGCCGCACTGATTCCGGCGTACGCC
>DATENK010000474.1:0-5396 GCA_035275085.1 Verrucomicrobiia bacterium
TTCTGCACGGTCTCTTTCCCGAGGTAATGGTCGATGCGAAAAATCTGCTTCTCGTAAACGAACTGCGTGAGTTCGTCGTTCAATTCGCGCGCCGACACAAGATCGTGCCCGAAAGGTTTTTCGACGACCACGCGCTGCCAAAACGAATCCGTCTGGCCTTTGCCGAGCAGCGTCACGTTGTGCAAGCGCCCGACCACCGTCCCAAAGACGCTCGGCGGCGTCGCAAGATAGAAGAGCCGGTTCCGTTTCAGACGCTCGTCCGGCGCTTCGGTGAGCCGTGCCCCCAAATGCTTATAGCCTTTGGGATCATTGTAGTCGCCTTGGCAATAGAAGAGCAGGGGGGCGAATCGGTTCCAATCCTCCGGTTTCACCGGTTTGGTGCGCGAGAATTTGTCCAGCGCCTGCTTCATCTCTTCGCGCCAAAGCTGGTCAGTCTTGGGAGTTCGCGCAAAACCCAGAATTCGAAATGGCGTCGGCAATTGGTTGGCGAGAAACAATTGATAGAGCGCCGGAATCAGTTTTCGCGCCGTCAGATCCCCGCTCGCGCCGAAGATCACCAACGAGCAGGGTTCAAGCGCCTTCCGCTGTCCATCCAATCGGCAGATCAGCAATTCGTCCAGTGGATCGGACTGTGCCATGGCTTCATTGTGGAGCAGTCCCGCGCGCGTTTCAAATTATTGTGCCGTCGGTGCCCGCCAGAGATTTACGCCGCCTTCTTCGACTCGGTATCGTGGACCATGGGCACTGTGGGCGCAGCGTCGTCCGCCTCTACCACGAGCTTGTGCGTCTTTGTCTCGCCGCGGTACGTAATCCGATCGATGAATGCCAGAGCAATTGATGACGCGACAAACGTCATGTGGATGACTACTTGCCACAGGATCATATGCTGCGGAAGTTTGTCGGAATTGATAAACGTCTTCAGTAAGTGGATGGAGGAGATCCCGATCAGAGCCGTCGCGAGCTTTACTTTGAGAATGCCCGCGTTGACGTGTGAGAGCCACTCCGGCTGATCGGGATGGCCCTGCAGATGCAGGCGTGAAACAAAGGTCTCATACCCGCCGACGATCACCATAATCAGTAGATTGGCGATCATGACCACATCGATCAGGCCAAGGACGCTGAGCATGACAACGGTTTCCGGGTCAACCACTCCGGCTGGCACTGAGGCTGGCGGTTTGTGTCCCAGCAGGGCGAAGCCGATCAAGTGGCTCAACTCAAGGAGGAAGCGGTACACATACACCGCTTGTGCCACAATCAGCCCGAAGTAAAGCGGTGCCTGTAGCCAGCGGCTAAGAAAAATGTAACTGCCGAAGGTGCTTCGTAATCGGGGAACTTCGGGTTTCATTTCTTCTTCGCGTGATTAAACACCAGTGTCCACGGGTACGTTTTCGGCAGGAATTCGTGCGGACTGAAGGCCCGGGACGATCGAAGGAATGGGGCGTTATAAGCCCTTGCCAAGTGGGCAATCCGGCGCAGCTTAATACAGAGGTTACGATGAAAACGTTTGCAGGAGTGATGGTGTTGAGTTTGGCACTGCCGGTCATGGGGCAGCAGGTTACACCGGCACGGCCGCAGCCCGGCATTGCGGTCGGTGCCACCGGCGGCATCGGAACTCCCGCCACGGGTCTGACAGCGCCCGGGAGGCTTACTGTGCCTGGGCGCCCGACCGTGGGGCCGCCGCCTGTGTACATGACGCCAGAGCAACTTCAGCCGCCGTACCCGGGTCCGTTCGTCCTTTCGCCCGATTTATTCCCGTTGTTGCCCTATCCGGAAGTACCGCCCGCGCCCGCAGCAGCGCAAGGGCGTCCCGGGGGTCTGGGCGTAACCATTACTGGCGGGAGCAGCAGCCCGGCACCCGCGGCAGTGTCCACGAACGTAACCACTGCCGTCACCAATCCGGCGCCAGCGGTGACGAACCCGCCCTCGGCAAATCCGGCGGGTGAACCGATTACGAACACCGCACCGCAGCTTCCGCCATACTGACGGTCGAGAAGGCCAGGAGTAGAAGGCGCAATTGACCGGCGGTCGCAACACGATAGGATCCGCCGGATGCGATTCTCAGAAGGGCAGGTGGGATGGAAGCTGCGAAGCTTGCGAGGGGCATTATTTATCGCCGCGTGGCTTTCGGGCGCGATAATCGATGCGCAAGGTGCGGAGACTGCCCCGAAACCGATTTTTCCAAACGCCGCGGCGTCCTGCCCATGCGAGAGCCTCGCCAAAGTCTCGATCCCCAACACAACCATCGATTCCGCGACGATCGATCCTTCGAACGGTTGGTGCCGGGTGACAGCGACGGTGACGTATCCGCCGTCCGGAGATCGCGTGAAAGTTTGGATCGGACTGCCAGTGACGAATTGGAACGGAAGATTTCGCGGCAATGGCGGCGGCGGTTACGTGGGCGGTGGGGCCAGCAGCTTGCGCGGCCCCGTGGCCCTGGGCTATGCGGCGGGCGCGACGGACACGGGACATGAGGGCGGCAGCGGCAACTTCGCGCTGGACCCGAACGGTCGGTTAAACTGGCAGGCGATCCGCGATAACGCGCATCTGGGCATTCACGAAATGACGATCGTGGGCAAAGCGCTCACCACGGCCTTCTACGGCAAGGCGCCGCGCTATTCTTATTTTGTGGGCGGTTCGACAGGCGGGCGGCAGGGCTTGATGGAAGCGCAACGTTACCCGGACGATTACGATGGCATCCTCTCGGGTTGTCCGGCAATCAACTGGCACAAATTCATTCCTGCCATTCTTTGGCCGCAAGTCGTGATGGCCAACGCGAAGAATTTCCTGCCTAAGGCCAAGCTGGATGCGGCCACCGCTGCAGCGATTGCCGCCTGCGACGCGGTGGACGGAGTGAAGGATGGTGTAATCGACGATCCGTGGCGATGTGCGTACGATCCGAAGGCTTTAGTGGGCACAAAGGTCGGCGACGACAGGTTCACCGATGCCGACGCGGACGTGGTGCGCAAAATTTGGGAAGGCCCGCGGGGACAGGACGGATCATTCCTCTGGTACGGGATGGAACGTGGTGCGGACCTGTCGGTGCTTGCAGGCACGCGCGGTTCACCATTGGAAGGCAGGCCATTCAGCATTCCGCTGGAGTGGTTCCAATATTTCCTGCTGCAGGACCCAAAGTGGGATTGGAGCACGCTGACGCCCGGGGGCTTTGAGTTGCTTTGGAAACAATCGGTGGAGGAATACGGCACTGTCATTGGCACCGATGATGCGGACCTGACCGGCTTCCGCGACCACGGTGGGAAAATCATCATCTACCACGGCCTGGCCGATCAACTCATCCCTGCCGCCGGCACGATCGATTATTATAAGCGCGTCCAGCAACAAATGGGCGGCGCAAAAAAGACCGCGGGCTTTGCGCGGTTATTCCTCGTGCCTGGCGTCGATCATGGCTTCCGCGGAGCTGGCGCGACCCCCACCGGCCAAATGGAAGCGCTCATCCGCTGGGTCGAAGAAGGCCGCGCGCCGGACAAATTGATCGCCGAACGTCGCGACTCCACCGGCAAAGTCACCCGTACGCGCCCATTGTTCCCTTATCCTCAAGCCGCCAAATACAAGGGCAGTGGCAGTACTGATGACGCCGCGAATTTCGTAAGCCGTTCGGCTCGGTAGGGAAGGCGGTTCCAATGGCGAATGACTGAGCCTCGACTAGGTCTTACCCGGTGAGCGCAGTTTTCGCCATTCTCTGATGGAAAGAGCGGAGATCGGACCTAACAGGGCCGGGCAAAGGCGATTGAGCCACCACAAAAGCCGGGCGTGCCATGGAAAGATAATCATCGCTCGATTTTTAGCCACACCGCGCAAAATGGCTTTCGCGGTCGCCGCCGGGCTCATCATCATCCTGCGGGGCAAACGGGCAAGGTAATCCGCTTTGTTTGCGTTCAAGCATACGGTTCTGTCGCCCATGCTGGTATCGACGAGGCTTGGACAAACGACCGAGACTTTGACACCGAGAGTGGCGGCCTCGGGCCTGAGCGAAAGCGAAAAGCCGATAATGCCGCATTTGGTGGTGCTATATGGAATCAGAATTGGAGAAGGAATCAGGCCGGTGACAGATGCAATGTTTACGATGTGACCTGTTCCGTGAGCGAGCATGACGCGGTAAGCTGCCAAGGTGCCGTAAACCACCCCCATCAGGTTTACGTCCATGATCTTTCGCCAATGCTCCGGAGTCGAATCGCGGAATTCACCCACGACCCCGAAGCCGGCATTGTTGAACATGTAATCCAGATGTTGATGAGCGGCCACGGTATCTTGGATGAGGCGGCTCAACGCTTGCGAATCGGAAACATCAACCTCGAAGGCATATGCTTTGCCGCCACAATCGATTAGCTTCCTGGCAACATCAGCCGCGGCTTTGCCGTTGAGGTCGGCTACGATGACGGTTGCTCCGCGGTCGGACAGGGCTTCGCACAAACTGCGCCCAATTCCTGAGGCGCCGCCGGTTACAATTGCCACTTTGCCAACGAATGAAGACACGGGCGACTGTTGCGATTGTCGCGGCAGGCCGCAATCAGAATCAAGGCAGCACCGGACGGACGAGGCGCTTTGATGATCAGCCCCCGGCCATGGCGCCAATGATCAGCAGTGGTTCGCGACCCTCGAGTATGGGCAGAGGCAAGACGGTTTCCGGCGGTTCGTGTGAGATGTCTTCTTTGCACGCGAAGAAGCGGATGAAGGGCCGCCGCTTTAAAGTGCCGTGATCGCGAATGGTGCCGCGCAGGACAGGATAGCGCGCTTCGAGCGCGTTCAGCGCTGCACCGAGTGTGACGGGAGTTGCGATATCGAGTTGCACCTCGGCGTCAGTGAGGCGGGCGAGATTGCGCAAGTGATATGGCAGGGCCACGCGGATCATCGCAACGTTTGCACTTCCACCGACAATACGCCGGGCAGATCGCGCATGATCGGGTTCCACGAATTGCCGCTGTCCGCTGAAGCGTACACCTGTCCGCCGGTGGTCCCAAAATACACGCCGCAGGGCTCCAGTGAATCGACGGACATGGCGTCGCGCAGGACGTTGACGTAACAGTCTTTTTGCGGCAGGCCTTTGGTGAGTGGTTCCCATTCATTTCCGCCGCTGCGGCTGCGGTAGACGCGTAGTTTGCCGTCTGGTGGATAATGGAGCGAATCGCTCGTGATCGGCACGACATAAATCGTCTCAGGCTCCTGCGCATGCACGTCGATGGGAAACCCAAAGTCCGTTGGCAAATTGCCGCTGACTTCACGCCATTGGTCGCCTGAGTTGTCGCTGCGCATGATGTCCCAATGCTTTTGCATAAATAGCACGTCCGGCCGCGACGGATGCAATGCGATGCGATGCACGCAGTGGCCGACTTCCGCGTCGGGATCCGGGAGTTCGAATTGCGATTTGAGGCCGCGGTTAA
>DATENK010000475.1:0-4121 GCA_035275085.1 Verrucomicrobiia bacterium
GCGCCAGCACGAGCGAGTGTCCCCCCCCGTCCGCCGCTGCGGGATACGGGGCTTCATCGCCATATTCGGCCTCCAGCAGCAGCGCACCGAGGCGATTGCGCAGCCGGATCGTGCCACCTCCATTTGAAAGCGCGTTTGTATACGGCCCGAACACCCGAATCGCTCCGCCATAGACTGCCTGAATGTCAGCCGGAACCGCCGCGATGACAAAAAAGCTGCGCGCGACCATCACCGTGTTCGAGGGAAACGTGTAATCGATCTCCCCCGTAATTCGGAAGCCGCTAATGTCCTCCGACCATTCCTGCGAGTTATACAATTCGATATACTCAACGTTCCGCCCGTCCGCGCGGTTCGTGGGGTGAAACATGATCTCCGTGATGGCCAAAGGCGTGCGGCGGCTCGATGGCCCAATGACTTCCGAAACACCTGTCACGCGGGAAACATCCAGCGGAATGAAAGTAAGCGAAAACGTCCGTTGCGAATTGGCAGCAATTGTATTTGGCGTGCTGGCGCGGTCTCGTACGTTGTTCACCGTAAGAGTGTAGTTGCTTCCGGATGCCAGCGGACTCGTGTTCAGAATAACCGAACGCAGATCTTCCAAAAGCGTCGCCTGCAAAATACTTGCACCGTTGTTCAGAGCATAATTGGTGACTGCGGTAGCGGATGCCAGATCAACCGGCTCAGAAAAGATCACGCTCACGTATTGGTTGTCGCCCAGGTTCGCCACCGAAATCAGAGTCGGTCGAGTGGTGTCTGCCAAAACGGTCAACACCGCTTCCCGCGTATTGGTCGTTCCCAGGCTGTTCGTAATGAAACAACTGAACCGCGCCCCGTTATCCGCCAACGTCACCGGCCCCACCGAATACGCCGATTGGTTTGCGCCGGGAATGTTCGTGCCGCCGCGCAGCCACTGATAGCCCGCGCCGAGGCTCCGGCCCAACTGCACGTGAAACGTAGCCGTCCCCCCTTCAACGACACTTTGATCCGCAGGCTGTTGCGAGATAATCGGCGGCGAAAGTCCGTAAACGAACAAGCGATTGTTGGGAATCGGCTCTTCAAACGCGCCACTCGGCAACTGCCAGCGCACGGCAAGATTATCCCCGCCCTGTCCTTCTTTCTGCAGCGCCTCGATGTAATACTTGCGCCCAGCCTGTAGCGGGATCGCGGCTGACTGCTGATTCGGTTCTTTGGTCCATTCACGCGACGACGTCCATGTGTTGACCGTGGCGATCTGCACTTTCTGTGCCGGGTCCTCTGTCGTGCTCAGATACAGCGCGCCGCCATCATCCGTCGCGATCCAAAACGTGTAATTCCCATTGAGCGGCGGCACCACCAATGCGCGCATGCGCTGTCCATAATTATCGGCAAACTCTGAAGGCGCTTCGAAGGTCGGTTGGATCGTTTCCAAACCCGGACTCGCCGGAAAGCTCGGGTTGTTCGTCAGGTCCGAAACCGTGTTCCCGCCAATGTTGAAATACACCTCCCGCAAAACTCCGTTTGATTGCGCGCCGGCCCGCCAGCACAACAAAACCAAAAAGGCACACAATAAACGGATGCCAGCCCGGCGAGCGCTCGTCATAGCTGAATCCGCAGATCATGGCAGTTTCAGCCCCCACTTTCAAGAAAACGAATGCTTTTTAATGCTCTGATGTGCGCCGCCTTTAGCGGCTTATCAGCCATACTTCGTCCACGAGGGTGTGAAGTTCTCCTATTACCGCGACGGCATAGAATTAGGCCGCACTCTTGCCGTTTACGCCTGAGTAAAACAAGATCCGCTTGAACTGCCGCAAGACCTTTAACGCGGGGAAGCTTCTCGGGGCCAGTCTCACGGCTTTGCTGAGACTCAGGAATGCCGAACGGCGAAGACCGTTCCGTAATTCACCTTTCGACTGCCGCCACCACGAACGCGCGAGTGCCACTCGTTCCAATGCGCGTAAATCCGGCGCCAGGCGATTGCTGCCAAATAATTCCTGCAGCACTTTGCGCCCCTCCGCGGCATCTCGACCCGCCGCATTCAACGTTTTCGTGCCCGACCACTGCCGGTCCGCGGCGATGACGCGGTTGGAAAACGCGACCGTAGAGGTCGGATAATTAAGGCTCACCCGCAGCCATAATTCCCAATCCATAACGTAATGCAGGTCGAGGCGCGGGCCGCCGAGGCGATCGAAAATGTCGCGGCGAATAAAGGTTCCAGCTTGCGGCGGAAGGTCTACCCAGGGCAGCAACGCTTCGGGCGCCACAGCGCCAGGCTGTTTGACCCGCAGCCTGCGTTCCGCGCCATCCACAAGCGCCACGGCCCCGCAGACCATTTTGCGTTCAGGGTCGGCGCCAAAAATCCGGCCCACTTCCTCGAGCGCTCCGGGATAGTAAAAGTCATCGGAATTAAGCCAGGCGAGCACGTCCCCGGTCGCCATGCTCCAGCCTTTGGAAATGGCATCGCTTTGCCCGCGATCAGCCTGGCTGGTCCAATAGGTCAGGCGCTTATCATATTTTTTCAGGATGGCAAGGCTGCCGTCCGTGCTGCCAGCGTCAAAAACAAAATACTCCAGATTCGGATAATTTTGCGAAAGAACCGAGCGGATGGCGCGTTCAAGGAATTGGCCCTGATTATAAGAAGGGGTCACTACGGTAATTCTTGGCCAATTGCTGCTAACGCGCCGAGATTGCCTCGGCCGTTCGATATCACAAATTACTGACATACAACTTTTTTAACCCGGTTGGTTGCTGCATCCCAAACCTTATGTCCTAAAGCTTAAACACTTATAGCCGCTATTGAAAAGATTTTTTTTGTCCGCCATGCCGCCGCCTGATATTCATAAATCATTCACTGGACTTTCGCGAAAATAAAAAATACTGACTGGTAGGTATTTCCCGTAGTAGTCGCTTTCCAACGGTCGCTTCGCCCTCTACAATTTCGCCTGCATGTCGCTTAAAGTCTTGCGCAACCGTTTGTTTCAGCAGCGCCATTACCGTGGAGCGTTGCAACAGTTGCGCGCCCTGGAAGCTCAGTTGCCCGCCGCGCATACCCGGCTGGCCATCCCCTTTCTCTTCCGGGGACACGGCTTTTACAACAGCATTCGCCCCATGCAATCGCAGTTCGAGATCGGAGAGCTTTACCAGACCATCCTCGAACGCAAGCCAAAGGTGGTCTTGGAAATCGGGACCTGCCATGGCGGCACTCTCTACCTCTGGTGCCAGGCAGCCGACCCGGGCGCCACGATCATCAGCATCGATCTCCCCGAGGGCGAGTTCGGGGGCGGCTACCCCGTCTGTCGCGCAGAACTCTACCGCTTATTCGCCGCCGGCTCGCAGAAGGTTCACCTTTTACGCGCTGATTCCCATTCACCTATTACCGCCGGTGAAGTTCAAAAGCTGCTCGCGGGTCGCACTATCGATTTTCTCTTTATCGATGGTGATCACACCTACGCGGGCGTCAAACAGGATTTCGAACTCTACAGCCCGCTCGTTTCCAAAGATGGCCTCATCGCTTTGCATGACATTGCGCCTCGTCCGGAGGAACCGCGGATCGAAGTTTGGAAATTTTGGCGCGAGGTCAAGCAGCGTATCCCGGCCGCCCGCGAGTGGCTCGACAAAACCCCGAACGGGCGCTGCATCGGGATCGGTTTACTGCCCCTTGGGACCTGAGCCCTCGGGCGGCGGCGACTCGTCCTTTCCGTCTTTTGACTGCTTTCCCTTGCTCGTACTTTTGGCCCACGGGCGCAGTTTGAAGCCGAGGTTGCCGCGGTCGCGCCAGCCCACGTAAAACTGAAACACGCGGTTTTTGAAGTGGGCAAATTGGAAGCCGATAAACGGTTTGAAATCGTTAAAGGCGATCTTGAATGAGTTGTCGCTATCGAACACCTTCTTTTCACCCGTCGAAAAAATCCGGACGCCGCCACCACTCACCGAGAAAAGAACGGCATGGTAGTGCCGCCGCCACTGCGCGCTACCCACCACGTAGAAACTGAAGTTGTGCAATGAATTCCGTATGGACCATCGAACAAACGTCCCTGCATGGATGTTCGTCGAATAAGGCACCCGCTGCCCTTCGCCAAAAATGCCGTCATCATCATTGCCCAGCAGACTCCAATGAACCCAGCGCGGCATGTCGTACCAGTGCA
>DATENK010000476.1:0-7148 GCA_035275085.1 Verrucomicrobiia bacterium
AATTACCCGCATTGGTGAGTTGGACGGAATCGAAACTCAGGAAGCCAACCAGACTGTTTGTAGTATACTCGCGCACCGTCCGCGAGACCTGGCGCCAGCGATAGCTCATCGGTAAGTTACCGGCGACCGTAACACTGAACACCACAGGCATTCCCTCCGTTACGGTTTGGGCCACCGGGTCCAGAACGATCCGCGGGCGCGACCCAATTTCCAGCCGGGCCGGACGCGAAATATCGTAACCGAAAGCGTTTCCAACCAGGACGCTGTAGTCGCCGTCCTTTCCAGGGGCAACATTGGAGATAACCAGCGTGGCGGCGGTAGCACCCGGCAGATTGGTGCCGTTAAACCGCCATTGATTCGTATATGGCGCCGTCGCAGCGGCCGAAAAAGAGAAAGTCGCAGTCCCGTTTGTAACCGTCAGTACATTCTGCGGATGATTGACGATGTGCGGCGCCCGCGTGGCCAGCGTTTGCGTCAGCACGATCGCGCCGGCGTCGGCGCCATAACCTTCCACGCGGATCTGATAAGGCACGTCTTCGAGCGCCTGGAATTCGACGCGACTCTGGATGTTGCTTGAGTCATCGTTCTCTGCCGCCAGCCCCAGGTTGCTGATCGATTCGATATAAGGCGGATTGTTCGTGAACACCGCGAGAACCGTATCGAAGCTGCTGCCAAATGTGTGAATCACGCACGTGCCGCTTGCGGGAGCCACCCAGCGCAACCACATCGTCCGCGTGCTGCCGTTGTAAGCGGGCGGTTCGCCAGGCTCGCGCGTCGCGACGGTATTCGATCCCTGAATGACGTTGGCGTATCCAACGACTTGACCGCGGTCGGCGAACATATCCGCAAAGCCGTTGTTCGGCGGTCGCAACGCAACGTTAACGACCGGCGATGGGGTGGCCATTCCGCGATCGTCGGTCGCAATCGCATGAAGGGCGTAAAGGCCGGGTTGCGAGTTACTCCATGTGATACTGAAGGGCGCGCTATTGGCAACGCCGAGTGAATTGCCGCCTTCGAAGAACTCCACGTGCCCGACTGAGCCATCCGCGTCGCTCGCGGACGCCCGCACGACGATGTTGCTGCCGGGTGCATAACTTTCACCGTCAGTCGGCGTTGTGATCGCGACCTTCGGCGGAATGTTCACGAAAAAGGTCAATAGACTGGATGTCCCCGACGCGCCGAGATCGTCGGTAGCAACCGCGATAATATGGTTCGTGCCCGGAGCCGCGTTCGTCCACACCAATGTGAACGGCGCTATCGTCGCCACGCCAATATAATTGGTACCGTTATTATAATAGTCCACACGCTGAACGGTGCCGTCGGAATCTGATGCGTTGACCGCAAACTGCACATTCGTCGGCGTAATCGGATACAACGTCCCTGAAGCTGGACTCATAAGCGTGACACTTGGCCGGGCGTTGTCGTTGTCCGCAATCAGGACCGTGGCAGAAGAGGGCGTGCCCGGAACATATCCGTCACCATCCATGACTTGCAACGTGACGCTTTCCGATGCCTCACGCGTCGTGTCGTCGACAGGCGTTACAGTTACATTGGCAATTGTTACCCCCGCCGCCATCTGCACCGAACCTGGTAAAGGACCAAAGTCCGCACCAGGACTTGCTGAGCCCGATCGCCCAAGGTTCACACTAATCGCGAAGTTGGTCGTGCCAAGGCGCGCAATCTGGAATGTCCCGGGATCAAGCCCAGCTTCGGCAGCGGACGGGTCAGTCGCGGTGATAACAACCGACGGCGGAACGAGGACCGCCACGATCGCTTCCTGGCTGGTCGCGCTGCCGACGCCATTGCTGACGCGCACACTGTAACGGCCGCTCTGCGCCGGCTGGATTTGCGAGATCACCAGCGTGGGACTGTTCGCACCCGGAATATTCGCCCCGTCGATGCGCCACTGATACGTCAACGGTTGGCTGCCGCTCGCCGAAGAAGTCAATGTCACAGTTGTTCCTGCGAGGACCGTGGCGCCGGTCGGCTGTCCCGTGATAAGCGGCGGGTCCTGAACCGTCACGGTCGCAACATCGCTGGTCACGGCACCGTAATTATTCTGAATTACCACGCGATAATCGCCCGCCTGCCCAGTTTGAAGTTGAAAGCTATTCGCGCCCGGAATATCGGCCGCGCCTTGACGCCATGTATACGTTAAGGGCGGCGTGCCGCTCGCCTTTACGTTCAGCAGCGCCGCATTTCCCGCAGCGGCGATCGTGCTTTGCGGCTGCCGCGTGATGACTGGTTTCAACGCCAACTGCAGGGTGGCCGGCGCGCTCAACGCCGCGCCGTAAGGATTGCTGGCGCGCAAACGATAAGTCCCCACCTCCGCCGCCTGAACTTCGTCGATGATCAACACCGCCTCAGTCGCGCCGGCAATGTCCTTGCCGTTTAATCGCCACTGGTAGCTGATCGGCTCGGCGCCATCCACCTCCGCGTAAAGCGTGACCGGCGCGCCCGGGACGACCGTATCGCCGGTGGGGTGTGTCGTGATTTCTGGATACGGGAACAACGGCTCACCCGTCGCGGCACCAGGCGTCGGTGCCCCGGCGAGCCAATTCACTGGCTCATTTCCGTACGCTCCGGGATCCCGCCGCTGCAATGATGCTTGTCCCAAATCTGCTTCTGTTGCCCAGGGTGCAACGTCGCGATAATGCACCTTGTCCACGAGCACGTAAGGCACCTCGCCGTCGGGGCTTGGGAAATCTGGTCTGTAAAGCTCCACGCTGTCGCCGCTGTTGTCCAGCTTGCCGCGATACGGTCCAACCACAGGAGCACTCGTAGTCACGCTGTATTTCGCGCGAAAGGCGGCGAGCGTTGCCGGATCGCCGACTGGATCGAAGCTCACCAGCAACAAATATCCTCCCGGCCCTAGCGTCGTGTTTGACGCAAAATTAAAATCCGTTGCGTCGCGCATCCGCCAACCTGCCAGGCTGATAGCTGCCCCAGTGATGTTCTGCACCTCGATAAATTCGTCGCGCACGTTGTCATTTGTGCCACCAACGTCCGGGGGGTGATACATGATCTCCGTGATTACAATCGGGCCGACACGCACCGCACTGTTGCTGCTGCCGAGCGTTCCCGCGGTCGCCGCGGTGAAGTCGACACCTTCGCTCGTTTCGTGCCGGACAAATACGACGCCGTTTTCCGCCGCGCCAAATTTCACAACTGCGCGATATCCCGTAAGCTGCCCCGCAGCGTCCGCTTCCGAGAGATAAATCTGGTCGCCGCGCGACGAACTCAACGCGAACCCCGGCAAAAAACCCGGCGCGGGATTAAAATCATGCTCGTAGAACACAGCAAAGCCGCCTGCCGGGATCAAAGTATCAGCCGGGATACGGAAAAGTTGCAGGTCGTCCTTCCGGTCACTCAAGAACCAACCACCAATGTCGACCGTCGCCGCGGTGCGATTGTGAAGTTCGATAGCGTCCTCCAGAGGCAAATCGGTGTGCGTGAGCGCCTCGTTGATCACAATTTGCTCCAGCGGCAGGAAATTGCTTTCCGCGGGCGATGCCGAATCGGGAAAGCGCACGATGTTCGTCGAGCCGTCCGGCAGGCTGCCCTCCGAAACGCCAGTGGCCTGCGAACCAAACTCAATCGCATGAATCACAATTCGATTGCTGGACACAAGTGCGATGATTTCACCTCCATTGTTCAATTTGAAATTCACGTGGTCAGGCCCATTCTCAGGATGGTTGTCCGCGAAGAATTGCACAAATCCATTCGTGGTGTGACTGACGAATGACAGCGGCGGAATGCGAAACCTCGTCAGGTCCGTCAAGTCATCGGTCAAATACAGCCCCCCGAGCGCGACAGGCTGCGCGCTGGGATTGAACAGCTCGAACCAATCGTCTCCTGAGTTCGGAACGGCCATCCATTCGTTGACGCGCACAGCCGCCGCCGAGGCAAGCTGTGCGGCGATATTCACGCTGCCGGGCGTGGGAAGCGACAGGTTCCATGATGGCACTCGCCCGATCGAATAGTCACTCACCTGCAGTCCGAAGCTGATCGAATCGATCAACGCGCCGCCGCGCGCAGGAGCGTCGAAGAACAACACTTGATCGCCATTGGCGTCGAGCCCAAAACCCGTGTTCAAGACCGCCCCCGAGTTCGTCGAGGGCGGCGCTTCGGGATCGCAGCGGACCAGTAGATACTGTCCCGACGCAAGCGTGGTGCCTGACGGAAAAACCCAACGGCGCGGATTGCCAACGTCATCGGATAGACTTTGGTTCGCGAGATCCAACGTGACGCTCGCTGGATTGAAAAGCTCCACCCAATCCGTCACCGTTCCGTCCGCGTTCGTCACGCTGCGGTTGTTCGCCATCACTTCGTTGATCACGGCAAACGCTGCGATCACATTTGTGACTGGTCGCTGCGCTTCCAGCGCCATGCCCCAAACGATGTCGCTGCTGGTTGGCAATTGCTGGTGAACTTCCACGGCCAGCACGTTGACACCCGGCACCAACCCCGCAGCGGAAAACGTCAGTACTTCCAACGCTGCGTCCCCATCAGGCGGGCTCGCCGTTGCAAGCGTGGAATAGAAAATCTCCCCGGCAGGCATACGCACCCGTGTCGCCTCCACTCCATTTAGGTAAATCACCGCGCCATCATCAATGAACGCAGGTGCGTTCAGCGTGAACCCATCGAGGTTCGTTTCGACAATAAAGGTCGTCCGAAAATAAAATGTCGTTTGCTGCGGCGCCGTGAACGGCAGGAACGTATTCCGGAACGGCACCGCCACGTTGTTCTCGTTGTAGAGCAACGCCGCGCCGCTACCCCATGATGAGTCGTCAAATCCGGGTCCGCGCCAACTCGTCCCAAGGTCTGTTCCCGATGCTTCGTAGCGCCACGTATTTGTCAGGTTCAACAATCCTACAGTGATGTTCGTTACGCTTATTTCGCCGCCGCTCCCAGGGTTGGGCCCGTTTGGCGTCGGGGGAAAAAAGTCGATTAAGTCAGCGCCACTCGGCCGCCGGCCCTGGGCAAGTCCAACGGTCTGCGGGCCATAACACACATAATCAATAATCTCGCCGCCGGATAAAACAGCAATAGAACCTTGTTCCGCCGCGAGCTGAAACGGAAGTTCCTTTCCGTCCGCGAGCAGTGCCAGATGACCGTGCGCATCGATGAAACTGAGCGGGCCAAAAACATAATAATTCGGGGTCCCCGAAGGCTCATCGGTCAAAGACAATCCAGCGAGCGCCACCGGCACGGCGTCTGAATTATATAGCTCAACAAAATCTTCCGGGAACAACGGCGAACCCGCCGCAAGCCACTCATTTATCTTCAGGGCGGAAGGCTCCCCGACCGGCGATGCTTGGTTCGCCGCGCCTAACGTCGGTCGCGACAACACCCACGCGCCCGTCGCGTTCCGGCCGATCGACAGGTCCGGCACTTGTGGGCCGAACTCAACCGAATCAATCAGGAGTCCTTCAGCCGAATAGAGGTACACCCCGCCGCCGCGTTGATTGATCGCAAAACCCAGATGCTCGTCATCGGCATCTAACACCAGGTATTCGCCGGAACCGACCAACGTGTCTACCGCGAACTTGAACTTGAAAGGATCCAGCACATCATCGGTCAAGCCCATGCCTGAAAGATCGATTTCACCGAGCGCACCATTATATAACTCGATTTGGTCCGGCCCGGCTGTATTGCGTGCCAACACTTCATTAATCACGAGTGAACCGGAATACGAACCGTCTACCGTCCACATGCGAGAGCGCGTTACGATTGCCGTTAGGCCGAACATTGGATCATCCTGATACAATCGTGAGTCGCGCTTGCCTGCGGCCTCCACGTAATGCACCCCATCCGCAAGACCGCTAATGCTAATCGGTGCGCTAATCGGCGTCTCAGCGCTCCACGCCCCACCATCGAGTCTCCACCGGTAATGCGTGTAACCAGAGCCGTCGGGAAAACCGGCCACCGATAAGGGAATGTGCACCCCCACACGCAACTCAGCGCTCCTGCTGCGCGTAGTCCCGACCGGTTCGCCGGAAATCGACACCCCAAGTGGAACTACTCCCCCGAGATCGCGGCCGTTCCGCCCAGCACCGCGCGCGGGTGATCCCGGACGCAAGCTGAACCAATCCTTCACCACTTGCGCCTGTTGCCAGGTCGCGAAATTCGTCGTCTCGGAAATTTGCGGAATATATTTCAACCGCGGGTCCGCCGAAAAATTCGCGCCGCCAGGACCGGACCATGCCAACGGCATCAAATTGTTGCTGAACGTCACAATTGACGCGGTTTGACTCTGAACAAGAGCTTCAACATCGTGGAGGATGTTGCCCTCCAAATAAAAACCGGCTCCCTCGGCCGTGCCGGCGTCCGCCATGATGATCACAGCCCCGGCCGGATCAACGCCGCCAATGTGGCTTTGATGCACCACGGTATTGTTGATCATCGTGTAAAAGTTGCCCTGCTTCGCCAGTGCCGCGTGGTCGCAATCGAATATCAGGTTCCCGATCATCGTGATTTGCGAGGTGTCGGCATTGTCCGCCCCGCCGCTGACCGCACTCGAGGAATCCGGCGAGCCGTTTCGGTGCGCGTGCATGAAAATATTTCCTTCGACCCACGCGTCGGTGCTGTCGAGATCGAGAAGATCATCGTCGCTGCCCATGAACACGTTGTCGATCACGTGCAGGATCGGACCGGGTCGATTGCCGCCGGTGAAATCGACTGTATCATTGTAGCCCGTCGCCGCGCCGAAAAAGCTGCGTGTAATCACTCCGTGCCCACCCGCCTTGATGCCGCCGGTCCCATGCACCATCTCGAACGGTGCCGTCGGCCGCGGAAACACACAGTCGCTGATCACAAACGACGCTCGATCCACCGAAATATACTGGCGCGCCGTGTTGCCGAATGTGAGGTGATCGAGTATCGCCGTGCCATCCGCGACCTCGATGGCGGTATTGTTGTTGCCCTCGATGTGCGCGTAGCCGATGACGCTTTCGGGCGAGTTCGCGCTGCCATTAATCGTAATCCCTCCCCATCCCGCGCCGCCTGGCACCCGTCCGATCCGGATCGGCGCAAGCTCACTCCCTTGCGCCAGTAATCGACCGCCGTCGGCGATATTCAAATTCACATTCGCGCCAACAAACACGGTCGTTCCCGGCTCGATGGTTAATGTCACTCCCGAAGGAACA
>DATENK010000477.1:0-2581 GCA_035275085.1 Verrucomicrobiia bacterium
GTAATTATCTCCTGGTTCAAGCCGCTCGATGAAACCTTCGACGGCCCCACGTATTCCAATCAGGTTTATTTCATGGTGGTGAACGGTCTCACCGACCCGGCTGGCACCGCCGCCGATTGTTTGCAGGAGATTCGACTCAACTTCGCTTTTCCGGCATCAATCACCAGTCTGGACATGCTGAATTCCACCAACGGGCAGGTCCAAACGCAGACGCTTCCGCTTGTGGCCAACGGCAGCCGCCGTCAACTAGTGCTGAATCTTAACGGCGGCGACGCGGCGCTGTTCAAGCCATCCTCCGGCGCGCCCTTCGTGGGCTTCGCTCCTCCTGCGCCGGCACGGCTGGACGTCCGCATTCAGACCAACACAGTGGCTGTTGGTATCGAAGGCGCAACCGGCGTTCAGTACCAGGTGCAACGGGCGGCCGCCCTACCGTCAGTGGCGTGGGCGCCGTGGACGAATGTGCTGATGTCGACGTCCAGGCACGTGGTGTTTGAGGCGAAGAATTCGAATAGCAACGCCCGGCGCTTCTATCGGGCCCTTGCGCTGCCCTAGCCTCGCGAAGCGTGCCCTACACCAGATGAGACTTGAACCAGTCGGCGGCGCAAACGGCAACTTTTTCCAATGCGCCCGGCTCTTCAAATAGGTGAGTCGCGCCCGGAATCGTCACGAGTTCTTTGGTGCAGGTTAGCCGTCCTAAAGCTTCGCGGTTCAAGTTGAGAACCGCTTCATCGCGTTCGCCCACAATCAAAAGCGTCGCACATTTCACCTTCAGCAACGACGGTCCGGCAAGGTCTGGACGGCCGCCGCGGGAAACCACACCCGCTATGCGCTCCGGCTTCTGAGCGGCAGCTTCCAAAGCGGCTGCGCCGCCGGTGCTCGACCCGAATAAGCCCACCTTCAGGCCTTGCGTATGCGAATTGGTCTCCAACCACGCAGCCGCTTGCAGAAGGCGTTCGGCTAGCAACTTGATGTCAAATCGCAGATGACGGGTGCGCATATCGATCTGTTCTTCTTCCTCGCTCAACAGGTCGAAGAGTAACGTCCCGAGGCCCGCCGAGCGCAGGATACGCGCCACCAGTTGATTACGTGGACTCAGGCGGCTGCTACCGCTGCCGTGCGCAAACAGGACGATGCCTGTCGCACCTTCAGGCACATCGATCTGCCCCCGCAAAGTCACTTTCCCGAGCTGTAGGTGCTCGGTCTCATGATGATTCTGGCTCTTCACTATTAGCGTAGTCGGCATAAAGCTATCACAAACCCCGTTCTAAATATCGCCACTTTTTTCAATATGTGAAGGGGACAGACGCAGAAAGGATGCCACTTATAGGAAGGGCGAAGCGTCCCCGCCAAGTCGTTCCTTAGCCGCCCGCAATTTTTGACCTCGCGAACAGGATGATCTCGCGGTTCGCTTTCGCTTGCGGCTGGATTTTCAGCGCTTCGCGGGCCGCCTGGATTGCGATGCGCCACTGGTGCAGTTTGATCGCACAAAGAGCCATTCCATGCCACGCCCCGAAATGGTGCGGTTTCATTTCGAGGACCAGTTCGCACAACTCCAGACTGCGCGTGGTCCGGCCGCGCATGTAAAGAATCGTCGCGTGTTTATTAATCGGCTCAGCCCAACCGGGGAACTGCCGGCTCAGACTCACGAATTGCCGTTCGGCATCGGCCAGGTTTCCGCGCTCCATCAACCCGATGGCTTGATCAATGGCCGTCCGGGCATCCGGCCCTTCCTCGTTCAGCCAGCACTCCCAAAGCCCGGCAGTCGCCAGGGTAGCCGTGACGGGGTCAGGGAAGGAAAGACAATCGGTCAGCTCATGTTCCGCCCCGATAATGATCAGTTGTAGCAGCGCGTCCTCCTTTTGCGCGCGCCCGCCTGTCTTGAGCGCTCGAATCAGTTCGGCCACGCTGGTCGTGGTTTCGCGCTTTGCCGCCGGAATAAACTCTTCGTTCAGGCTAATCATGGCCGTCGTTTTCCGATTCTCGCACAGCTTAATGCATTCCAATTACCGGGCGCAAGGGCGCAAAACGACCGGTCACCCTCAGAAAAACCAGGTGATCCCGACCGAAAAGATGTTCCCGTTCACCCCATAATTCGGCTCGCGTATGCCAGCATTCGAGACGTGCATGAAGCGATACTGGACCGTCAGGGCGGTGGAATCTGAAAAAAGGTAATGCGCCCCCACACCGACTTGTTCATTAAATTGAAACGCTCCGCTGAGATCTGGACCATAAATGTCTGTCAGCATAACCCCAGCGCCAACGTCAATGAACGGCACTAAAGGTTCGCGCGCGGTAAAATTGTAACGAAACAATGGCAGCACCCCGGCCAAATAACGCACGCGCGGGTTATATTGCGCTCCAGCAAAAAACTCGCCTAACAATTCCCAGTGCCCTTCGCGATACGTCTCCCTGGCGAGGGCGCCGCTCAACGTCAGCCCGGAGCGCAGCACCGCAAGCGTAATGTCATGGCCAATGGTGCTGCCCAGAATGGCCGTGCTTGGCCCGGCACCAATACTGACGCCCAGTTCACGGCTGCCCTTTGCAAAGGGTGAAACTCTTGCCACCTCGAACACGGAAGCAT
>DATENK010000478.1:0-4057 GCA_035275085.1 Verrucomicrobiia bacterium
TCAGCCAGTGCCCCACGCGCGACGCCACATTGCGATAAAGCTTTGCCGGTCCGCCGGTGCTCGTCACGAGCAGGTCGAGATCACCGTCATTGTCAATATCTCCAACTGCCAACCCGCGCCCAACCATCGCTTCCCCGCAAAATGCAGCGTTAGCGCTTGCGACGTCGCGAAAGGTGCCGCCTTCGTTCGCAAAGATGTCGTTGCGTTGCGCGTAAGGCGCCCAGAACGGATCGCTACCGGGGGCCATTGGCCCATCCTGTTCGCCGCGTTTAACGCGGCCATTTACCAGAGCGAGGTCAAGGTCGCCATCCAGATCAAAGTCCACGAGGACCGTGCCGAAACCAGTGCGGTGCCACCCGCGCTTCACCAGCCCCATGCGGTTGATCGTATCCTGAAAGACGCCGCGTGGCTGTTGCGTCCAAAAACTATGCTGTTCTTCCGCAAGATGCGTTACGAACAGATCGAACAAATCATTCGTATCAACATCGCCGATCGCGATGCCCATGTTTCCTGCGGTCTGGCCCATGTTGTTGAACGCGAGCCCTCGCCTTGCCGCTTCTTCGGCGAAAGTGCCGTCGCGCTGGTTGATGAACAAGCGGTTCGGCCGGCCGTCGTCGGCGAGAAAAATGTCCGGCCATTGGTCGCCGTCAAAATCCGCACACAGAACTCCCAGCGCGGGGCCCGTCACTCGCGCCAGTCCGGATGAGACACTCACGTCCTCGAACTGTCCACCTTGATTGCGGAACAGTCGCGTGACTAAACCGGGAAACCCGTGCGGACCACAGAATTCCGGCGCGCCTTTCGCATCGGTGCATTTCTGTGTGGGATCGTAATCGAGATAATTCGCGACTACCAGATCAAGCCATCCGTCACGGTTGTAATCGAAAAAAACGGCTGAGGTGGCCCACCGCGGGTTATCCAGCCCCACGGCTGTTGCCGCGGCAAACTTCCCGCCACCTTGATTCATAAATAATTTAACCCCGCCATATTCCGTTACAAGCACGTCAAGTTTTCCGTCGTTGTTCACATCCCCAACCGCCACGCCCATGCCCAAACCTGTTACATCCAATCCCGAGCCGGCGCTCACATCTTTGAAGGTGCCGTCCGGTTCCTGATGAAAGAGCCGGTTGATTTGAGTGCCGGCGTTCTGCACCAGGTAAATGTCCAGCCGCCCATCGTTGTCATAATCGAACAGTGCTGCGCCCGATCCCATCTGCTCGGGCACCAGATAGCGTCCCTTCGGTCCTGTAGCGTGCACGAAGTTTACGCCTGACTGCGGAGTGATATCCTCGAACCACGGTTTTTGATGCTCTGCTTCCCGGCACCCGATTACGGCCAGCATCAAGAGAGCGGCGCATCGTGCGAAGACAAAGGTTTGGTTTTTAGGCGCGGCGTTCAGGCATCCAATGATATTCAGATCGTCGAACTCTCGCTACCGTAATCACCCCATAGGGAACCGATGAGGGATTCAGTATGATATCCGCCGACAAGGATTTTGTTGTGAAGCCCTACAATTCGGTTCGAGTCGCCGCTTTTTGTGGAATCGTTCTTCAAACTGTCGCGCAGGTCCCCACGAACTGGCAGCAGCGCAACCCCACGCCCCCCGTGGAACACCCTGGGGACATCACATTCGACAACAGCCGATGGATTTTGGTGGATCAGATTGGTGCCACACTGACCTCCGCTGATGCGAAGGGTTGGGACCGTGTCGCGGGGCCGCCTTCGGCCCAACGGGTTATTTACGCCGAGAACCAATTTGTCGCCGTCACAGGCGATTTTAACAGCGGGGCGATCTATACATCTACCGATCGAGAAAACTGGCAATTGAGGCAGAGCACGCCGGGGAATCTTACCGGATTAGCCTATGGAAACGGGGTATTTGTTGCGACGGGCAATAACAGCGCATGGGTTTCACAGGACGGGGTAACGTGGCGACCGGTTAACACGGGTGTATCCTTTTGGCTGCCGGAGGTGATCTTTTCACAGGGCAAGTTCGTCGCGGTAGGAGGCCAACACGAGAACTTCGCGCCTCTGAAACCGCTCGTGTCGGTCTCAACAAATGGCGTCGATTGGGTCAATGTGAATCCGCCGGGCGAACCGTTTCTGCGCGGTGTCGCCTGCGGCAATGGCACCTTTGTGGCCAACGGCGATGGCGGAAACTTCCTTACCTCGCCGGATGCGATTACCTGGACGATGCACGGCCACGTCGATGAGCCACCGTGGCTGCCGCCGATCAGGTTTACAGCCATCGAGTTCGGCAATGGCGAATTCGTCGCCGCGTCGGAACATTACATTTATTACTCAACCAACGGCATTGATTGGACCGCCGGGTGCTTGCGTTGCGAAGGCCCTTCGAGTGCCTACTTCGCCAGTTCCGAACCATTCTCAATTGCATTCGGTAACGGACGGTTTCTGGCGGTCGCAACCAACGGCACCATGTACACTGCGACCGACCCGGCGCGATGGTCCGTGCTGCGTTCGCCCGAAGATCTGAATGCGGTCGCATACGGCAATAGTCATTTTGTGGCGGTAGGGGCTGCATCGACGGTTTGGTCATCGCAGAACGGCAATGACTGGAGCTGGGCTTTCGCGGGCCGGAAAGATATCGGCCCGCCTGATCTGTTTGGGGTTTCGTTCGGAAAGGGCATTTTCGTCGCCGTCGGAGGATTGGGTCCGTACATTGCGACATCATCCGACGGCACACAATGGACCACGCAGCAACGCGAAGCCCTTGGGACATTTGAAAACCTTCGCACGGTGACTTTCGGGAATGGCTTGTTTGTTGCCGCTGGCGAACGGTCCGTGGGTCCGGCGCTCGTGCCGAAGATCACGATTTCCAGCGACGGCACGAACTGGACGTATCCAAGTGTGCCCAGCACGCCAGGATCGACATTGTACGGCGCTGGGTATGGCAACGGCGTGTATATTGTGGCAGGCGACCAGGGCACGATTCTAAGATCCACCGAGGGAACGAATTGGACGGTCCAAAGCTCCGGAACCATGCGGCCTTTGCGTGCGGTCGCTTTTCGCAATGGCCGATTCATAGTGGGTGGGGACGCTGGCACGATTATCATCTCAACGGACGGGAACACCTGGAGCCCGAGCTCGCCAGCGTCCTTTTCTGTTCGCGGCCTCGCCGCTGGCGAGGGAGTGGTAGCGGTCGGCAACAGCCAGAATGATGGCGCGTTGCATTATTCGAGTGATGGGCTCGGCTGGCCCGGGGACCGAACGAGTTTTGCGAAGATTCTCAACGGTGTTGCCTATGGGAATGGCGGCTGGGTGGCCGTCGGCAATGGCGGCCTGATCCTTCACAGTGGCTCTGGCGAAATTCGCCTGCGCGATCCACGCATGACCAGCGAATGGTTTGAGTTTTGGATCGAAGATCCGTCCGGTCGCGGTTACACAATCCAAGCGTCGACCGATCTGGTGAACTGGACGTCCCTCGAAACTCAACTCTTCCCATCAACGACCTTCATTTATCGGGACCGGAACGCCAGCGCGCACACCAATCGCATGTATCGCGTCATTTCGCCCTGATACCCGTCCAATTTTGCTGAGGAGTTTCAATCCCACGCCAATGGGGGATTCTTTTTGTTGCCTAAGCTGCCGATTATGGAAATGTATTTCTGTCACGATGACTGCCAATCTGGTATCATCCAAACAGATAGTGAGAAGCATGAGAATTATCGCCTGGATCCTGGGTTTCCAAATCGCCCTCAGCGCGCTGGCAGCGGACAAAGTCCTTCCCGCTCAAAGAACTGAGCAGACGCTCCTTAGCCAGAAGTTCACTAATACGGCTCTGGTGCCTGGCCCGGACGACGCGAATATCGCGAAAGTCACCGCGCGCATTCTCGAACGCTCGCATTATCTGAGACAGCCTTTCAACGATGAGCTTTCCTCGAAGCTGTTCGATCGGTATTTCGAGGCGCTGGATAATTTGCGCCTGTTTTTCCTCCAGTCGGATGTCGAGGAATTCGAGCCCTACCGGACGAAGCTGGACGATCTAATCTTAAAGGACGGGAATATTTCGCCCGCCCGCGCAATTTTCACCCGCTTC
>DATENK010000479.1:0-3082 GCA_035275085.1 Verrucomicrobiia bacterium
GGCCCCCGTTCGCTCCAGAATATCCTTGGCTTTACGCGTCCATTCCGAGTTATCACAGTGGACGGATACTAAAATGCCGCCCTGCTTAATCCTGCCTTCGTAGCGTTTTGCCTCGTATTCCGGAATCCCCAGACCCACTAAGCCGCCGACGATTCCGCCAGCCGCACCGCCGACGCCCAATCCTGCGAGAGCGGCCATGATCGGCCCCGCAGCAATAAATGGTCCGAGTCCGGGAATCGCAAGCGCGCCGATCCCGGCCAACCATCCGAGAACACCGCCGACCACTGCCCCAGTGCCCGCTCCTGTCGTTGCGCCCTCGGGCGCTTTGCTGTCTTTTTCGTGCGCGAAATCCTTCGTACCTACGTTCCCGGGTAAAAGCACTGAGATGTCCTCGTGACGAAAATTGGCATCTTTCAATGCCTGAATACCCATCTCCAATGCCGCTCGATTTGGATAAATGCCAAATGCCGAAGTATTTTTGCCTGCCATAAGTTTATTCCTTTCGTGGTTAACGCATTAATTTATGCTTGCAGCACACACGCACCTGACCATCGCCGGTAATCAAGAACATTCCTCGTGACCGCACTGACACTCGTCTGAACTGTTCGTCCCGGCTTGGGCGCAGTAACTGCTGCAGAACGTTTCATCTCCTCTGGTGACGCCCCGGCCATCATTAACGGTGCAATCACAGTCCTCGTGAGCGCACTCCTGTTTTGCCATTGTTTCGTTCACCTCCTTTCGCAGAGCGATACCAGTCGACTTTGGGAAAATTGTATTTGCCGGCAAACTCAGACCGCCTGCCGGTGTTGCTTTCCCTTGGCCGATTCCAGCTGATCGCCAAGCCGATCCAAACGGGCCTGGTCGCAGTGCTCACGTACTTTCGGAAACATCTCGTCTTCCTCTTCCGCCACATGGTGTTCCACATTTTCCATCAGCTCTTCGAGCGAGGCGCTAAACTGTTCGCCTTCGGGATCAAGTCCCTCAATTTCTTCGAGCAGCGTTTTGACTTCCTGGTGCTCTTCCAAGGCTTCTGCGACCATGTCTTTCAGATCATCAATCTTCTGCATCTCGGGATAGAAGACGGTTTCCTCGATGTGCGCATGGATATTCAGTTCCGTGTCGATCTGGTCGAACAATTTTTTCCGCTGTTTGGCGTCTTCGGCATCATCGATCTGGTCGAACAAACTCTTGACCGCTTGATGGTCTTGCTTGAGTAGCTCCAATGCGTCCATGAATCACCTCCAAAAAATTCTTAGTGACATACGCGAGCAAGGTAGATGCCACAAACTGGAGAAAAAAATCCTAGCCGATTAAGTCAGTTTCTTTCGTGAGCGGTCTGGTGTCAGCGAAGCACCTGAAGAAAAGGCGCAAGATGTCCGATTAAGCCGACATGATTATCTTGCCGCCATCACCGCGGTGAAGCTGCCGGGGCCAATACCTTTGATGAGATGAAAGCTGCCTTTGGGGAAATTAGTCGGATTCTCGAGAGCCATACTTATCTGGAGTAGCGGTTCTTTATCCTGGCTTCGAGAATCATGAGCATCTTCATTAGCTGATTAGATCCTTCGTCAAAAATTCAATCGCATCCATGCAAAACCTACTTTGCAGTCCGCACGGTACTGACTTGAATACTTCCGTTGCCGGATGGAAGCTCATTATTGCGCGCGGCCGCGGCATCAGAGCCTCGTGTTAACAACGAAGGGGCGAGCATTGAACGGCTGGCCCAGCCTTCTTTCGCAATGTTTCCGCCCGCTTCTTTTTCCGCCTTCGGCAATGCTCGATTCACCAGCGCGAATGCGTCTGTGACAAAATTGGGGCACAGACCATTCACGACCCGAAGCAGACGAGCTTGCGGCGTGATCGTGATCTCCGCTTTACCGTAACGGCACGCTTCGACGATGGCACGCGCCGCGGCTTGGGAGGTGGTCGAGAGCAACGGTGAGGCGTTGGCAATCGCAAACAACGCGTATTCTTTCTTATGCTGTCCTTTGAAGAACGCCTGAAGATGAGAGCCAGTGCGCATCAAGCCAGGACAAACCGTGGTGACGTAAACGCCATCCTTCAGAAGTTCTGCACGCAGTCCTTCCGAGAGTCCGACGAGCGCGAACTTGCTCGCGGCGTAGGGCAGCAGGTGAGGTACAGCAACTTTGCCGCCGATCGACGTGATATTCACGATCCGCCCCTGCCCGCGCGCCTTCATGTGGGGTGTTATGGCATTGATCAATTGCAGCGGTCCCCAAAAATGAACAGCCATGGCATGCTCATAATCGCTGAGGGCCATGTTCTCCATCGGGCCAACCTGAATCATTCCGGCGTTATTGATCAGCACGTCGACATGGCTCACGGTTTGTAAAACCGCTCCCATGGCTTGAGTCAACTGGACGGGATCTGTGATGTCGCAAGTGAAAGTAGAAATCCGGGTGCCGTACCGTTCAAGCTCGCGTGCGGTTTGTCTAAGCCTCTCCGCATCACGGGCGAGCAGCAGGAGCCCGGCGCCTTCTGCCGCAAAAATCCGGGCAAGCTCCAGGCCAAGGCCGCGCGATGCCCCCGAAATAAGAACATTCTTGCCTTTGAAGTCGATCCGGCGCCGTTCACGCATGGCGTAGACTGCACCTGCAGCAAGGGCGGCGAGCACACCGAGCTTAGCAAGTTTTCCTTTACTGGTTTCGTCGCTTTCGCGTGCACTCCTGTTCATCCCTCAACTCCTTTAGGAATGTTGTCGCCCGCTACGAAACTCGCCGCGGCGGTGGCGGCGGCGCATCAGGGGGGCTCATAGTCAACCCGTTCCTCTGTTGTCAGGTTGATGTCTTCCGTACCGCCGTAGGGCACCTGGTTGGGTGCCGTGCCTGGAAGAACTTTTCCCGCATCCTCCTCCTTCGAACAATCGGCGCTGCCATGCGAGGGGTTCAATCTCGAGATGGTCGACGTGTCGCGAATGCCCGCGATATCAGTGAGAATGTTGAGGAGAACTTGCTGCCGGGAAAGTTCTCGCACCAGCGCCCGCCTCTCGCGCTGTAGCTGGTCACTAAACTGGTTCAGTACTGATGATTCCACGCGCCCGGAAAACGCAATCAATATGCCA
>DATENK010000480.1:0-8571 GCA_035275085.1 Verrucomicrobiia bacterium
GATCGTGAAGGTGCCCACCTCCAAAGCGGCATGCCCCGCAGCCGGCAGGCCGAGCTGGAAGAAATCTCGCTGCAGGCTCTTATCGATCGATGGGATGCGAAGCCTTCCCGGTTTCAACCGCCACCACGTATAAACGATTGCGGCCAGCAACATCGAATAACGGCTGATGTTTGTGGCGATGGCCAAACCACGCACTTCGAGGCGCGGAAAGCCCCAATTGCCCAGCCCAAACCCCATGCAGGCGAGTAGATTCATTATGTTGCCAACCAGGATGAACATCATGAAGGCGAGCACCCGCTGGCGGGCTTGCCAGTAGCGTTGCAGCAGGAAAAAGAGAAACAGGCTCGGGATGCACCAGACAATGTTATAAACGTATAGCGTGAAGGCGTCTTTCGTCGGGCTCGGTGGCACGACATTGATGTAAATGTTAGCGCCCACAAAAATGACGACGAATGCGATCATCATGAGCGCGGCGCACAACCAGAATGCCTGCGAAAAATATTTGGCCAGGGCACGGTCGTCCCCTGCCCCCACGGATTGCGCAAAGAACGTGTCCAGCGCGAACATGCACGCGATGCAAACATGCGTGAACGTCCAGAAGAAATTCCCTGCGAGTCCAAGGCCGGCGAGCGCCTCTGTGCTGATCCGTCCCGCGACAAGCGTATCGACGATGCCCATCGACATGTGGCCGACCTGCGCCAGGACAATTGGCCAGGCCAGCTTCAGCGTCTGCTTCAGCTCGGTGCCTAAACTCCGTTGTGGTCCAACCAAGCCGTTATTGGATGAAGCTGAAGGTGTCGCCGAATTCCTTCTGGCGGCGTAATCGGGCGGTGACGTCGCTCAAGTTGCGCCCGAGGGTCCTGGCCAAATGGTAGAGGAACTGGGCTGCCAATGCAGGTTCGACGGACATCAACTTTTGCAGCGACGCCGCGGAAATTTTCAGAAGAAGACTTTCTTTAATCGCTTCGGCGCTTGCCGAACGTGGGGCCTCGGTGAGCAGCGCAATTTCGCCCAACGCATCGCCAGCTTGCAAAACGCGAAGAAACAGGATTTCGCCATTCTTTTGTTTGCTGAAGACGCGCACCTCGCCTTCGAGAATCAAAAACATGGAATCGCCGCGCTGCCCTTCTTTGAAAATGTTAGTCGAATGCTGATACGAGACAAACTCGACGCACTTGAGAAACGCTTCCAATTGGCTGTCGCTCAACAACGCCAGGCTCTTGATTCTGCGTACGTGGGCGGGCTTGAGCGTCGATGTATCCATAGAGCTTCAAGGTGGTGTAGCAGGCCAGTGGCGCAATAGCAAGGAAGCGCGGCGTTCAGAACATGCCCGCGAACCACTGCTTCATTCGTTGAGTAGCCGTAGGCAGGGGGTCGGGGCCAAAGCGATAGCCGGCATTCAGTTTTCGTTTATCGACGAAGTAGAGATTTTCCTTCTCGCCGCGAACGGCAATACGCTTTTCCGTGAACAACGCGAGCAGATGTTCCGGCCAGCGCGTAACGCTTCTCTCCCCGCGATATGGCCCGTTTTGAAAATAGCGCGCGGAGGGGATCGCCTGGCGGGCAACTTTCGCGCGCCCGTCATGCGTCTTGAGTGCGCGACAATCGGCGATCCAGTTCCCGGTGATGGTGTTAACGGCGGGGTACGGCGAAGGATTGCCCCAGAGCACAAATTTTTTTGGACCATTCGAGTTCGAGAACCAGGGCAGCACCGAGCGCATGAAGCACACAAAGCGCGCGAATTCCTGACGATCATAGTCGCGATCACGGAAGAGAGTGACCGGCTCGCGTTTCTGTTCGCGGACAAATCGCTTCAATTCAGCGCGAAAGCGCCGGTCGGAATAATGCTCGATGGCTTCTTTGAAATCATTGAACAGCAGCCAGCCGCCATTGTAATGCACGCCCCCATGCAAGTACAGGATCCCGGGCGGCATTCGGGCGGGCCGGCCATGCGGGTGTTGCGCGCTGGATGCAGCATGGAGCACTTGTTTGCGGAGATAGTCACCGACTTTTTCAATGATCACTTCATCGGAATCGGGAACGACGGAGCCATTCCACAGCTCGCGTCGGGGCGTACGGAAAAGAAGGTTGCTCCACCAGATCGATTTGCCCGTGCCCGGATCGGCGCCCGTGCAGAACGGATTCCGTTCATCGATCAGGCCTCCGTGCATGGGCCGCAGCCAAATAATATCGAGGACGTTTAGGATACCCCAGCTATTGTGAACCGTAAGCTGCGTCCAATTCCTTGCGACGAGGAAATAGTAACTCAAGTCGCGAAGTGTCGCCTGGAGAAGTGACCGACCCCGGTTCATGGATTGATGTAGTAATAGTAGTAATGCCGCAATGAGTAAACGCGCATATCGTTCGTCGGGTCCACGGACGTATACCAATGGAAATCGCGGTACTCAGTGGAGTTTACACCGTCGTATACATCGTCAAAAACCTTGTTGCGGCTAACAAGATAGAACCAGAGGCGGTGTGGCCAGGAGACCACCAGGCCCGACGGGGCGCGATCGATTTGCATCTTGAGTTCTGGGACGGGCGCTTCTTCCGTGGACTCGGAGATAATGGTGTAACGCGGCGTACCCTGGGCTACCACGTTTGCGTCGTAGAGCTGCCCAATGTGCATTTCGTTCTGGTACGGAGCGAACTCGAAGCGGTCTCCTTCGAGCAGCGTTCCGTCACGGCCGGTGACGGGAGTGGCTTCGGCTAGCGAGAAAGAAAAGGTTTCGAGCGCAGCCGACCAACCGATGACCCTATTAGTGTCGGCCAGCGTCGCCAGCGAGCTGCCATTCGCGCCCAGGATGGTGCCCGACGGCGCATCGCCGAGAAAAACGCGCAGCATACAATTCGAAGCGCGCAGGTAAGTGAAATCTCCCGACAGGTGCAGCACACCACTGGAGCGAGTGAATCCGGCTGGTCCAAAATATTGTGGGGTGTAAGGCTCCTCGCTCGAACGCAGTCCTGTAGCACTGAGCATGAATTGGGCATTGGTTTCTTCAAGGGCAAAGGGCTCCGTGCGGGTCTGCCAGCGGGTAACAGGGTTCTTAAAGTCCACGAGAACGCCAGTGCCCGAGCGAAATCTGTTCGTGTCCTGGGATCGTTCAGCAGTCAAACGCCCGCTGCTCGCAATAAAATTTGCATCGCCCAGGGCTGCGTGCGGAAGGCCGAACATGCCGATGCGCGCGCTGTTGATGGCAAAGGCGGGCAGGTTTTCGCTGCCAAAGACGTCGACGCGCGAAACATAATCGACCTGATTCGTCACGCCCTCGGCAATGATGAGAATGCGATCGCCGGCGGTGGTCCGGCTTTCGTCTTCGAGCATGAATTGCGTGCCGTACGGAAATTCGATGAGGGCAGCCGGGCCGGATTCGGTGAGGTAAAACGGGTTTGCGCGCGGGTCGCGGTCTTCGATGTTGTAAGTGCTGATGGACGAACATGGGCCGTGATTGGTGACGTGCATCATTTTAGTTCCATGCGACCAGACCTGATAGGTATAGCCCGTGGCTCCCAGCGAAGTGAAGTCCACCTTGACGCGATAATAGCCCCAATAGACGCGTGTTCCTTTAATCGAACTGATTAGCCGATTGGTTTCGTCGTTCACACTGCCGTATGCGTCAGCCCACATGGACATGTTGTCCGCACGACAACCCGCATCCGCGGGATAAATGTAGACGCCCGATTGGGCTTCGCCCAGATGCACAGAAACGCCGAAAGGATAATTGGTGCCGGCGACTTCGTTGGTGTCGATGATGATGCTGCCGTCACAATCCGGCGGGTTCGTTTGTGAGACCCTCAACGCAGCGAACTCGGAGTCGGTGGCGATTACGGCGTTGCTGATGACCGTGAACTCAAGCCCGAAGGCCCGGACCGGCTCGTCTGCGCGCGCGGCGACGTTAAGCAAAAATATCCCTGCCGTTAGCGAGGCTAACCATTTCCGTTTCATAATACTTCCTTTTGAAGCTGTTTCATTTCGCGCTTAAGAAGATGGGTGATCCTGTATTTGGCCATATAAACCTGCGCGGCATTCACACGTAATGTCTTCGTGACGGCGCGCATCGGTTGCTGTTGCAACACGTAAAGATCGAACATCCGATATTGCCGCGCGCCGACTTTACGTTTGACGAAGGCGCGGGCCATATCCAGCAGCGCGACGTGCCATTCCTCATTCCAGAGCGCTTCGAAACCTTGCGCACCGGGATCTGGAATTTGCTCGAGCGTCGATCCCACTTCGGCCGTATTGTGTGTTTGTGGCCGCCGCTTCCGGAACTGGTCCACGATGCGTCGTTTCGTGATTTGCAATAACCAGTTCCGGAAGGATCCCGTGTTGGCGTCGTAGTTGAATCCGGCGATCTTTTTGGCCACGGAAAGCAATGTTTCCTGGACGACTTCCTGCGCTTCGACGTTGGTGAGGCCGGCCTTGAGCGCGCTATCGAAAATGAGGCGCTGATAAATCTTCGAAAACTCCTGCCAACTATCCTCATCGTTCCAGTCTTTCAAACGCCCCAGCAGACTCCTCCTGGTAGGAGGAATCCCGCCGCGGCGGGATTGCCCGCGTTCCGACCCCTGAGCCATTTGTCTGTCTATGAGTATGTTCGTTTCCAGAGAGCTGATTCTAACATCTCCTTGTAAATTCCGGCGTCCAAGCCTAATTTTGCGGCAATTAGCACCCGATGAATGCCTTACTTGCGGGCCAGAGTGTGGGCGGCGGGCGCTTTTTGCTCCAGCACATTCTCGGGCAGGGCGGGATGGGCGTGGTTTGGTTGGCGGAAGATAAGTTGTTGCGCGAATTGGTCGCCCTGAAATTCCTTCCCGAACAACTCTCGTGCGATCCGGCGAGCATGGAAAGCTTGCGGACCGAGACGTCGCGTTCCCGCAAGCTCTCCCATCCGAACATTCTGCGCATTCACGATCTGATCGATGCCCAAGACGAAATGATTTTCATTTCCATGGAATATGTGGAGGGGGCGAATCTGCATGTGCTCCGCGCACAGCGGCCGGAGAAGGTGCTGTCATGGAATTTTATGGCACCGCTGGTAACGCAGCTTTGTGCCGCGCTGGAGCACGCGCACGGGGAAAAGGTGATTCATCGCGACCTAAAGCCGGCCAATCTCATGCTCGATGGACATGGCCGGCTTAAACTGGCTGATTTCGGGTTGGCCCACGCCATCAGCGATTCAATAAGCCGAATCTCTGGCACATCGCGGTCGACCAGCGGCACATTGCCGTACATGAGTCCACAACAGGCGGACGGAAAAATGCCCCGGGTGACGGACGACGTATATAGTTTGGGGGCGACATTGTATGAATTGCTGACCAGCAGACCTCCGTTCTTTTCGGGCGATGTGGCGCATCAGGTCCGGCACATTGCGCCACAACCGATGAGCGATCGACTTCGGGAATTAGGTTTGAGCAATGAAATTCCTGAAGAGGTTTCGAGGCTGGTGATGGCGTGCCTCGCGAAGGACCCGGCACAGCGTCCCCAAAGCGCGAGCGGCATCCTGAAGTATTTGGATGACTCGTCGCAGCCAAATATAGCGCCGGAGAAAACGTCAAAACGCCATCGTTACGCTTCGCTCGCAAAGTTAGCGGCGCTCCTGGCAGTCGGGATTGGACTTACAGTGGGAGGCACGGCCAAGTATCGGCATTGGCGCAAAGCCTGTTGCGAGCCCGGCGCCGCCGTCCCCGGAGAACCTGGCTTCGGATATTTGTTCAATGGCAAAGATCTGAAGGGTTGGGATTATGAGCCCGGTCGTTGGTCGGTGCGCGAGGGTGTTATCAGCGCATTCGCGGCGGAAGAAGGGGTTGTCCGCCGGGAAAACACCTGCCTGATCTGGAAAGGGACAGTCACAAATTTTGTCCTGCGCCTGTCGTTCCGGCTGCGCGACGTGCTCGCCGAAAAACCGGCCAATTCAGGTGTGATTTACCGCGGTCACAAAGTGCGAAACTGGCACGTGCGCGGGTATCAGTGCGATCTCAACGGTCCGCATACCGGCACCCTGATCCTGTTGGAGGATGGCGATGATCCGCGATCAACATGGGGACAGTGCGTGGTCATCAAACCTGCCGGCGGCCGTCCGGCCGTGCAACCTCGACGCGCCGTAACCGACGCAAAACTTTTCAAAGAGACAGTCAGGTTCGCCGATTGGAACGAATTGGAAATCGCCTCGGAAGGAAGCCATATCATTCACAAGGTCAACGGTGTGGTTACCACGGAAGCAATCGACGAAACGCTGAAAGGAAACGCTATTCCCGGCTTGCTGGCGCTCGAACTTAAGCGCGCGACAAGGCTTGAGTTCAAAGATATACGGTTGAAGCGGCTGTAACGCGGTGGGCATCACATTAGCCGTGTTCAAGAACCTAGTCCGCGTGCAATTCTGGTTGTCAGCGGGTTGAGTTTAGCCACAGGCTGATGGGATGAAAGTTTCCGGAAACATGTGGCTGGTAGCGCTTCTGATTGGCGTTGGGTTGTCAGCGGACGCGGCTGTGTATAAGGAGCGGATTACACCCTTTTGGTTCCATGGCGACACGCGGTTCTGGTACCGCAATGACCTGGCAGGCGGCGCGAAAGAATTTATCGTGGTGGATGCGGAACGAGGAACGCGGGAGCGGGCGTTCGATCACGGAAAGCTGGCGGCGGCGCTTTCAAAGGCTAGTGCCGTGAATTACGCGCCGGATCGATTGCCATTCGGGCGCGTCGAGTTCAATGACGATGGAAGTGCGATGCGATTCACCGTAGACGAGCAAACATGGGAATGTGATCTGCGATCGTATGCGTGTGAAAAGTCGCACACGCGCTGGCAAGAACAGCCAAAGGAACAAGGCACCGGGGATCGCCTGCGGTCACCACGACGCGATGGCGAACGTTCGAACCGCTCGCCGGACGGGAAGTGGACGGCATTTGTCGAAGACGAGAATGTGTTTGTGCGATCTGAGAAGCAAAATGAGGTGCAACTGAGTGAGGATGGGCAGGAGGGTCTGATGTACGGGCAGATGATGTGGTCGCCGGACTCGCGCACACTCGTTGCGTTTCGGATCGAGCCGGGCGAACGGAAGGAAGTTTATTTGGTTGAATCATCGCCGTCGGAGGGTGGCCGCGCGAAGTTGCATACGCGTGGCTATCCGTTGCCCGGCGACAAATTTGCGAAATACGAGTTGAACTTGTTCGATGTCGCGACGCGAAAGCAGATCAAGCCGGAAGTTGATCGCTTTGAACATGAATGGTTGCCGCCGCGTTTGCATTGGAAGCGCGAGGGTCGGCACTTCGCTTATCAGCAGGTGGATCGAGGGCACCAACGTTTGCGACTGATCGAAGTGGACGCGCACACAGGCGTGACCCGGAACTTGATCGATGAAAAGAGCGACACGTTCATTTGGACCGCGCACACGGAGAACCTGAGCCTCAACCTGGTGACATGGCTCACGAATAGCGACGAGGTCGTCTATGCATCCGAACGGGACGGCTGGCGGCATCTGTACCTGGTGGATACGAATGGAGCCATGACGCAGATCACCAAAGGCGAGTGGGTGGTGCGGGGGCTTGACCGCATCGACGAAGAAAAACGGCAGATTTGGTTTCGTGCGAGCGGGCGAAACCCCAATCAGGACCCATATCTGACGCATTATTACCGCGCCAATCTCGACGGCTCGGGTTTGGTTGCGCTCACCGAGGGGGATGGCAATCATTTGATCGAGTATTCGCCCAATCGAAAATACTTCATCGATACTTATTCGCGCGTGGACATGGCGCCGGTGCATGAACTGCGTCGCGCAGCAGATGGCGAGCTGATCAACCGTTTCGAAAGCGCCGATACCTCGGAACTCGATCGTGATGGCTGGAAAGCCCCGGAAGTTTTCGTCGCCAAAGGGCGTGACGGCAAAACCGACATCTGGGGGCTGATTTATCGGCCACGGGATTTTGATCCGAACACGAAATATCCCGTCATCGAAGACATTTACGCCGGACCGCAAGGCTCCTTTGTGCCGAAGACTTTCAGCAGCCGTTCCCGTTATCAAGGCCTGAACGATTTGGGGTTTGTTGTGGTGAAGATTGACGGCATGGGCACAGCGAACCGTTCGAAAGCGTTTCACGACGTATGTTGGAAAAACCTGAAAGACGGTGGTTTTGCCGACCGGATCCTTTGGATGAAAGCCGCCGCAGCCAAATATCCGTATTTGGACCTGAAACGCGTTGGGGTTTATGGAAACTCCGCTGGCGGGCAGAACGCAGCCGCAGCGGTGTTGTTTCACCCGCAATTCTACAAAGTGGCGGTCGCATCGTGCGGATGCCACGATAATCGCATGGACAAAGCGTCGTGGAACGAGCAATGGATGGGCTACCCTGTGAAGTCCCAGTACGCGGAGTGTTCGAACATAGACAACGCGCACCGGTTACAGGGGAAGCTGTTCCTGATCGTGGGGGAAATGGACAACAATGTTCCGCCGGAGTCCACGTTGCGCTTCGCGAACGCATTGATCAAAGCAGGCAAAGACTTTGACCTGCTGGTGATTCCAGGCGGCGGGCATGGCATGGGCGGGGCTTACGGACAGCGCCGGATGCAGGACTTTTTC
>DATENK010000481.1:0-13189 GCA_035275085.1 Verrucomicrobiia bacterium
CGTGCTTTCGCGACTTCGCTTTTGGGACGGGCGATGAGCTTCTGGTCAGCGATCGCTTCTGGAAGCTTCACCAGCCTTCGGGCCTGACTGGGCTGGTTTATGTCGGTCCAGCCGAAGTGATCAAAGTGAAATCTCACGAAAAAGTCCGCGAAGTGAGGCCGGCTTATCACTGTTGTGCTGTCACCCGCAGCCGCGCGGCCATTGATGATGCAAAATCGGGCCTAGAGAGAGAGAAACCCTGGACGTGTGAAGAATGCCGGTCCGGCGGTCTCCGACGCGTAAAGCGAATTGTCTTGGAATCGGATTCTTGGTCTGGCGAGGACTTATTCGTAGCGCGCGGTCTTGGCGGAATATACTTGGCGTCGGAAAGGTTTCAAAAGTTCTGCCAAGAAAATCGAATTTCCAACTGCCTTCTCATTCCCGCGGAGGAGTTCTGTCGAGATCACTACCCATAAAACGCCTCGTGATCGAATCGCAGAGTCGCTTGATCCAAGATGGCGTCTTTCAACCCGCGCGAATACCTTGGGGGGGAGAATAAACGTTATGAGTGTGTTAGATAAATTTGGCCAATTCATTATTGAGAACCTCCGCGATAAAGCCATCGAGCAGAATGAAATGCTGCTTGGCGGCAAACTGAAAGCAAAGAATCTTCACGAACTACAGCAAATGGTCGCAGCTTTGCCGGATAAGCAAAAGGATCTAATCCGTCAAGTCGTGCGGGATTTGCTTAACACTGCGATTCACGATTTCCTTTTCGCCCTTCAAGATGCCCATGATAGGCGGCATGGCATTGAAGTTTTGGTAGACGGTGAGAATATCGCCGAGGCGAGCGGTATGTTGCATGGAGAACATTTGGGAGATCAAGGTTGGATCGAACGTTTTAGCCGCTTTTCATGAACGCGACACTGCAAGTGTGTTAATGTGAAGCATTCAGGCGACATGGGTGGGGTGGAGTCGCCGGGAGCTGACAAAATGAATGCAGAACAGTTCGTGCGCGCGATCAAAGTGGCTGTATATGAGCCAGCGTTCAGCACCCTAATCGAGGCATTGAAGCAGCCCCATGGTAGACGGCCAGATCAACGTCTTCTAAGCCTAAGCGTGTGGTTCAACGGTCTTTCTCATGAGGATCAGGTCATGGTCACTGAACTTGCCAAAGCTGCAGCGGAACAGGCTAGCTACAATCTGTTGTTGTTACTGGATGGACTGCTAGCCGCTGAAGCGCGCGGAGAAAAGGGTGAGTTTCAGTTGTTTTATACCAACGATGGCATTTCTGCACTACTCAATCCTCGCTCTGAAAACCCCCTTTCAAATATCTTTAAAGCGTTGCTTTCGTAGGCCAGGCTGGTCGGTGGCAACGCACGGCTTGAGGCCTTTGAGAATTACCTCCGCTGGCGGTACAATCAAACCGACTTAAAGGATCTATTTCCTGATGGTCTATGAGATTTTTCATTCTGGAAGACCGTCCTGACGTGCGGGAGGCGTGAAACTGACACAATATCTACAAGATAAAATTACTGAAGACTGGGCGCGCCTGCTCCCTGGATTGGGCATCTACAAGCCAATGCGCCTACTTCGCCGCGTCGGCCCTATGCTGACGGGGATTTGCTTGGACCGCGACTCAGGAAATGAGGCCTATCGTCCTACCTTTCACGTTCAGGAAGCGGGGGGTCATGGGGTCACATCTTAACATTATACATTTGATTTGACAGATGCGGGACAACTCGGTTTGATCCGCAGCCATGGCAAGACCTTTACGGATTGAACGGCCGGGCGCCTGGTATCATCTCACCGCCCGAGGTAATGAACGGCAAGCCATCTATCGCGACCAGCGGGATTATCAACATTTCTGCGAGTTGCTGGCCAATGCGGTGGCGCAATTTCGCTGGCGGCTGCACGCCTACGTACTGATGAAAAATCATTTTCACCTGATGGTGGAAACGATCGAGCCAAACCTTTCGGCTAGCATGCAGTGGCTGGGTGTCAGTTATACGGTGTGGTTCAATCGGCGCCATGAGCGCAGCGGGCATCTTTTCCAAGGCCGTTTCAAATCCCTCATTGTTGAGCCCGCCGCCTGGAGTGTGGCTTTGAGCCATTACATTCACCTGAACCCGGTGCGCGTCAGTTCGTTGGCCCTTGCAAAAACCGATCGCGCGGCTGCCGCGATGCCGGGAATGGGCGCACCCGACCCCGAGTTGGTCCGCAAGCGGCTTGAGCGCTTAGACGAATTCCCCTGGAGTTCTTATCGCGCCTACATCGGCATCGCGGACCGCCCCCACTGGCTGAGCTGCGATCATATTTTGGATCGAATGGGCAAAGGGAGCCTCACCGCTCGTCAACGCCGCTACTGCACCGAAGCTGAAAACATGGTCCGTCACGGATTGCCGCCCAGTCCCTGGGAACAACTTCAGGCTGCAATGGCGTTAGGCTCACAGAAATTCCTCCGGAAAATTCGGGCAACCATTGCCGGCAATCAGCGCGAGCAACCTGCCGTGCGACACTTGGCAGCCCGACCGAATTGGGACGCTGCTGTGGCGGCCGTTGAACGGGTCAAGCGCCAGCGCTGGGCAGCATTTCGCGATCGCCACGCTGATTATGGGCGAGACCTCGTGCTTTACCTGGCGCGCAAACACTGCGGACTCAAGCTGGGTGAAATAGGCGTCAGGGCCGGCGGCCTGGATTATGTCAGCGTCGCCATGGCCGTGCGACGACTGTCGGCCCGGCTCACGCGCAACAAACGCCTGGCCGCCCAAGCAGCGGAAGCCACACGCCAATTGTATAATGTTAAGATGTGACTCCGATGACGTGGATTCCCTTGGCATACGGATTATCGAGGTGAATCCATGAAATTGACGGACGAAGTCAAAGAGAAGATTACACAGGATTGGGCGGGGTTACTGCCTAGCCTTCGCGAGTACAAACCCATGCGGTTGCTACGACGAACAGGCCCGTTACTTTCCGGTATCTGCCTCAACAGGGGATCAGGAAATGACGGCTATGAACCGGTTTTCCACGTGCACTGCTTGGCAAAACCCTTTCCAGGCGTGTCTCTTACGCTGTTCCAAAGTCTCCTGACCGAGAGAACACATGCACCGGTCTGGATACAAGCCCGTGGGCATGAGAAACGGTATGCTGAAGCTTGCGCCCGTCTTGTACATCAGGCGCGTCTGCCTCTAAACCGTGGGTGCGGAAAGAGGCCAGCAAGGCATTAGCGAGACTCGATCGGTGACATCCAAAACCTGGCTAGTTTCTATTCGGCGTGCCATCTCATCCCGCCTAGAAAACCGTTTGACACCGATAGCGCATACGGTATTCTCTCCGACATGCTTGGGACTATCCAGCATATCGAAGCGGTTGCTCGCCAACGCGGGGCCACTTTCGCGTCTTGTAGCGTGTTACGCGGATCCTTACTTGCACCGGTTTGCACCAAGTTGTCGCACCGATTCTACTACGCCCGTGGTCCGTAAATAGCACACGCGGGATTAAACTATGAAAACGACGAATATCGCTGCCTTGATGACCTGCTTCGTCCTGGCATTACCGACGCCATGCAGGACGCAGGAATCCTCAACGGACAAAACCGCCCCGAAGGTGGCGAAATCGAACCCGTCAAAAGAGCTCCTAAAGTCTCTCGTCGGCTCATGGGAGGGCACCTGCAAAACCTGGATTACGCCGGGCAAACTCACCGACGAGTCTAAGGTAAAAGGAAATATCCGTCCGATACTTGACGGCCGGCTCGTTCGTCACACCTATGAGGGAACGCTGCGCGGCAGGCCACGGCACGGCGAGGAAACCATCGTATTTAGTTCCTGGGAGAAGCGCTTTCAGATCTCGTGGTTGGACGACTTCCACATGAAAGATGGGATTCTCTTCTCCGAGGGCGAAGCGACCGGGCGCGGATTCACCGTCAAAGGAAAATACGCCGCTCCGAGTGGCCCGCCGTGGGTTTGGAAAACTGTCTTTGAAGTCATCGACACTGACCACCTCACGATCACTGCGTACAACATCAAGCCAGACGGGGAGGAAGCGAAGGCCATCGAGACCACGTACAGCCGCGTAAAACCGTAGCCAAAAAACGACCCTAACGTTAACCGTAATTTTCCGTAATTTTAAAAAATGTCGAAAGCGCAAATCGCTGCCGTTCAAGAAGTTGCGACTAACGTGAACCGTAATTTACGGTTTTCGTTTCCCGGGCGTACATTCCCCTACTCGTCCGTCTCGTACTCTCACCACCCTTGTTTGAAATCCGTGTCCGCCCGTGGCAGCCGACGTCCGCTCCGCCCTCTTTTCAGGCATTCATCCATCAATCCACTCATCCTATTTTGGTTGCGGCTTCGCCGCAGTGCATTAACCCAAAGTTCCATGAATGGCGGCCTTTCCGCCAGCGTCCTCGTAATAATGGGGACCACACGCGAGCATTCGCGAATCGCGGGCAAAACATGAAAGGTTTTGCCCAGTTATTTGTGCTGGTTGTCGCGTCGGCGTCGCTCGGTGCTGCTTTGCCGCCGAATACCCAGCAGTTCCTTGAAAAGCATTGTTTCGAGTGCCACGACGCCGAAGGGAAAAAGGGCGGACTGGATTTGACCGCGCTCAAGTTTGATCCGGCAAACTCCACGAATTTCTCCGCCTGGGTGCTGGTTCATGACCGCACGAGCAAGGGCGAAATGCCCCCGAAGAAAAAGCCGCGCCCCGCAATCGCCGAGTTGGAGGCGTTTACAAATTCCCTCGCCTCCTCGCTCATCTCAGCGGAGCAGGCGCGCATCGCCCGGGAAGGGCGCGCAACTCAGCGACGCCTGAATCGCTACGAATATGAGAATACTTTGCGGGACTTGCTGCGCGCGCCATGGCTGCAGATTCGCGAGTCGTTGCCGGAGGACGGCGAAGCCTATCGCTTCAACAAAGTCGGTGAAGCGCTCGACATTTCGCACGTGCAAATGGCGCGCTATCTCAGCGCCGCGGACTATGCATTGCGCCAGGCGATGGCCCAGTATCCGGAGCAGCCTTCGTTCAAGGTGCGCCGTTATTATGCGCGCGATCAGCGCAGTTATACCGGCCCGATGAAGTTCAACGTGTTTAACACCGCCCCCGAGCGCGCCACGTTCCCGGTGCTGGGCTTCGAAGGCCAGCCCGATGTTCGCGCCGGCAAAGCCCCGGTTACCGTCGGGGACGACAAGCCCGAATTGCGCGAACTCGAAGGCGTTGGGGTCGTCGCCAGCGCCTACGAACCGATCGAACCCAGGTTCAACCAGTTCCGAGCGCCCGTTGCGGGCCGCTACAAACTTCGCTTCAACGCCTACTCCGTCTGGGTCGGTCCCGGCCAAAGCAACAGATGGTACATCCCGGACCTGGACAACATCTCCCGCGGCCGCCGTGATGAGCCAGTCACCATCACCGCCGAAATCCCGCCGCGGCTCTTGCGCAAACTTGGCGATTTCGATGTCACGCCCGAGCCCGGTGTTCATGAACTCGATGTCTGGTTGCTCGCCGGCGAAATGATCCGTCCGGATGCCGGCCGGCTTTTCCGTTCGCGGCCCGGCCCGAGTCGCTGGCAAAATCCGCTCGCCGAAAAAGATGGCCAGCCCGGTGTCGTCTTTCGCTGGCTCGAAGTCGAAGGCCCGATTTACGATCAATGGCCGCCCGCTGGGCACAAGCTCCTCTTTGGCGATTTGCCCGTCGTTGCGAAGGTGGCGGCTCCAGAAAACCCTGGTGAAACGAATCGGTTCGGCCAGCGCCGATTCCGTCCACCGCCGGGCGTTGAAGTCGTCTCACAAAAGCCGATGTCCGACGCGGAACGGTTGCTGCGCCAGTTCCTGCAGCACGCGTATCGCCGCCCGACCGACAAAGCGGATGTGAAAAGATTTCTCCCGGTCATTCGTGACGCGTTGAAAAATGGAAACAACTTTACCGATGCCATGCTCGCCGGTTATACGGCGGTGCTTTGCTCGCCGGAGTTCATTTGCCTCGAGGAAAAGCCCGGCCGCCTCGACGATTATGCACTCGCCTCGCGTCTGTCTTTCTTTCTTTGGAATTCCGCGCCGGACGATGAGCTGCGAGACATCGCCGCGCGCGGCGAGTTGCGCAAACCCCGCATATTGCGCGCGCAAACCGAGCGCTTGCTTTCCCATCCTAAGTCGCGCCAGTTCGTCGACGCGTTTCTGGATTACTGGCTCGATTTGCGCAAGATGCTTGCGACCGCCCCCGACGCAAATCTTTACGGCGACTATTATCTCGACGACTTGCTGACGGAGTCCGCGCAAACCGAGACACAGATGTTCTTCGCCGAACTGCTTCGCAAAAATTTGCCCGCTCGCAATCTCGTCGCGTCGGACTTCGCGATGCTGAACGAACGCCTCTCTGCGCATTACGCTCTGCCGCCGGTGGAAGGCGTCGCGCTGCGACGCACGCCGTTGCCGCACGACTCCGTCCGTGGCGGGCTCATGACGCAAGCCGCCGTGCTCAAAGTCACAGCCAATGGCACAACCACTTCACCCGTGCTGCGCGGCGCCTGGATCATGGAGCGCATTCTCGGCCAGAAACCGCCACCACCGCCGCCCAGCGTGCCCGCCGTCGAACCGGACATTCGCGGTGCGGTCACCATCCGTCAGCAACTCGACAGGCATCGCACTGTCGAAAGCTGCGCCGCCTGCCACGCGAAAATTGATCCGGCCGGCTTCGCGCTGGAAAACTTCGACGTCATGGGCGGTTGGCGTGAACGTTATCGTTCCGAAGCCGAAGGTGAACTCGCGCAAGGCATCGCCAAGAGCGGCCAAAAATTCGCCTTTCACTACGCGCTGCCCGTCGATGCCAGCGGCGAACTCCCCGACGGCCGCAAATTCCGCGACATCCGCGAATTCAAACAACTGCTCCTCGACAACGAGGAACAGTTGGCGCGCAACCTGGTGCAGCAGATGCTTGTTTATGCCACCGGCGCGCCGATCCGTTTCAGCGACCGCCCGGCCATCGGGAAAATACTGGCTAACAGCCGTGCCGGAGGTTACGGTGTGCGTACGCTGGTGCACGAGATTGTGCAAAGTCAGTTGTTTTTGGAGAAGTAATGGGAAAGCAATGCTATGAAGTTTGACACAGCGCCGTTCGTTTCAACTCAGCCCTCCATCTCGCGACGCAAATTCCTGCGCGGCGCCGGTATCGTCCTTTCGTTACCACTGCTCGATTCGATGACGCCCGTCTTTGGCGCCGTCGCCAAACGTCTTGCGGCCGACGCGACGCCCGGCGGAAAGCCGCGCCGCTTCTTTGGCATCTGTAATAACCTCGGTTTGCTGCCGGAAAATTTCTTCCCCAAGGACAGTGGCCGCGACTACACGCTGTCGCCTTACCTTGAATTGCTCGAAGATCATCGCAGCGATTTCACCGTCTGCAGTGGCGTGTGGCATCCGGACGTCGACGGCGGACATCCCGCGGATAATTGCTTCCTCACAGCCGCGCCGCATCCCGGCAGCGCAGGCTTTCGCAACACGATCTCCCTCGATCAATACATCGCCGAACGCATCGGTCACCTCACCCGCTTTCCTTCCCTGACCCTCGGTGTCAACATCCAACAGGGCATACGAAGCCTTTCATGGACTGGTTCCGGTGTGCTCATTCCGTGTGAGGAAAAGGCCGCGGACGTTTTCACCCGCATGTTTTTGCAGGGCACCAAAGAAGAAACCGAAGCCCAGGTGCGCAAGCTCGAGACCGGTCAGAGCATCCTCGACGCCGTCGCGGGTCAGGCGAAGCAGTTGCAGCGCTCCGTCGGCGCGCGCGACCGCGACCGCTTGGACCAGTACTTCACCAGCGTCCGCGATCTCGAGCAACGCATGCAAATGTCGCGCGAATGGGAGCGCAAGCCCAAGCCGAAGGTGACCGCCTCCATGCCGCTCGATCCCGCGAGTCCCAAGGCCTACATGGAAAAGGTCAAATTGATGTACGACATGGCGCGCCTCGCTTTCGAAACCGATTCAACTCGTTCCGTTTCGCTGCTGCTCGACAGCGTGAACTCGCCCGCCATCGAATTCGGTGACATCAAAACCAGCGACGGCTACCACAACCTTTCGCACCACGGCAAATCAAAGGAAAAACTGGCGCAGTTGAAGACCATCGACGAATGGCACATGAAATTGCTCGCCGAACTTTTCAGCGAACTGAAGTCCGTAAAGGAAGACGGCGAACCGCTCCTCGATCGCACTATGATCCTCTACGGTTCGAACCTCGGCAACGCCAACACGCACGTCACCACGAACATGCCGACCATTCTCGCCGGCGGCGGTTTTAAACACGGCCAGCATCTCGCCTTCGACATGCAGCACAACTATCCCCTGCCGAACATGTTCGTCTCGATGCTCCAACGCATGGCCCTCGAAACCGACAAATTCGCCTCCTCCACCGGCACCATGCGCGGCTTGGAGCTCGCGTAGGTTACGCGTTATGCGTTGCCACCCTCGGGGAAAGGCAACGGCGCGAGATGGGCAAAGGCTTGCCGCTAACGGCTTGGCAGCCCTTCGCGGAGCAATTCTTCCAGATCGAGTGGTTCCGTGACCATGTTCAATCCACCGTCGGGAGTTCTTGGCCACTGTTCTTGAGGTCGGTCCCAATAAAGCTCAACGCCGTTGCCATCCGGATCACGCAAGTATAATGCTTCACTCACGCCATGATCGGATGCGCCATCAAGGGGGATCCCTGCCTTAAGCACTCGGCGCAAAGCATCGGCGAGTTCCGCGCGCGTGGGATAAACAATCGCTAAATGATAAAGCCCGGTTGCGCCGCGATGCGGCGGGGAGCCTCCGGCGCTCTCCCATGTGTTGAGCCCGATGTGATGATGATAACCGCCCGCAGAAAGGAAGGCCGCCTGTTGTCCGTAGCGCTGAGTAAGCTCGAAACCGAGCACGTCGCGATAAAACGCAATCGCCCGTTCCAGGTCGGACACTTTCAAATGAACGTGGCCAATACGGACTTCCGGATGAACCGGTTTCATGTCAGGAACTTAATACGGAAGTCGCGGTTCGAGAAGGAGCGCAAGCCATTTGTCACCACCAAACATCCAGATGATTGCTGCGAGAGCGATGTAAGGTCCATAGGGGAGCTTACTGGACCATTCCTGCCGACGAAGAAGAATCAGACCGAGCCCCACAACGGCGCCAATGATCGAACTCACCATCAGCGAGAACAGAGTGGCTTTCCAGCCAAGGAACGCGCCTATCGCCGCCATAAACTTAACGTCTCCGAGCCCCATCGCTTCGCGCGGCAGCACCATCTGATCGGTCACGGCTTCGAGGTGGGGCACCTGTTCGGGATCAAGGGACTCATCCCCAATCTCCAGTTTCTCGGGGGACAAACGAATGCGCACCGTCTTGTAACAACGATCGATGAGCTCCACCACCTTGGCTTCAAAGGTAATGACGTCGGTTTTCCGATAGAAAAGGTCTTCGTAGGGAATCGAGCGTTCGGGAAGCACCAGGGCAGTATCGGTGAACACAATTCGCGTGTCCGGCTGCAATTGGAGTTGTTGTTTGCCGAACAGGATTTTGCCGACCCGCAAAATAAAGTACACGATTCCGGCGCCTACCAGCATTCCCAAAATACTTTCCTTCATCGAGAGGATGCGGGTGTCCACTTTGTGAAGGGCGGGGACGGCAACGGAACAAAGAAAACCAACCACCATTCCACCTTTGGTAATCTCATCCGGGATGATGAAGTGTTCGAAGTCAATGAATGCCGCGACGATAAACCCGCCCAGGATCAGGCAATAAGCAAGCGCCAGCAGAGGCGCGTGGCGGCCTACCGCAAGCCAACTCCCAAGGAATGCAAGTCCTGTGATCAATTCCACGGCAAAATACCGCGGCGAAATCGGTGTCTTGCAGTTCGAGCACTTCCCGCCGAGCGCCAGCCACGTAACGAGCGGCACATTGAAATGCCATGGGATGGAATACTTGCAGTTCGGGCAGTGCGAAGGTGGCGAGACGATGCTAAGGCCGATAGGCATTCGATAAATGCAAACGTTCAGGAAACTGCCAATCGCGCATCCGAGGACGAAGATCATCACTGACCAGAAGTGAAACGGCACGGCCTCCCAAACCTCATTCATATGGATGGCCCGTATACATTTTTCATCAGCGCTTCGCGCATTATAGGTATCGGCGCGGTTTTGCCGCTCCAAAGTTCGAGTGCTTTCGCACCTTGATATAAGAGCATCCCGAGCCCGTTTGCGGTCTTGCACCCCGCTTCGGCGGCGGCACGCAGAAACTGGGTTTCAGCCGGCCGATAAATCATGTCGTAAGCCGCCCGCGCGCGCGAAAGCGAGAACGCGCGAGAATCAAATGGCAATAAATCGTCCTTTGTCAATCCGAGGGACGTCGCGTTGAGTACCAGATCCACATCGTCCTTCGGATAGCCCACATTCAGGCGAACACCCGCAATGCCTTTAAGTTCTGCGGCGACCTGTTCGGCTTTGCTCACCGTACGATTTACTAGGTTCAACTCGGCGACTCCTTCCTCTGCCAACTTCAGTGCTGCGACCCGTCCCGCACCGCCTGCCCCCAACAGCAGCACTCGTTTTCCCTTAGGCTCGAAGCCAAGGTCTTCACGCAATGCTCGCGTGATCGCGTCTGCATCCGTGTTGAAGCCATGCGTACGAATCTCCTTCGGTGATTCGGCGAATACGTGCAGGGGTTGCCATTGTCCATCTCCGGCCTTTCCTTCAAAGCGAATCGTGTTTACTGCGCCCCACCTGCGCGCAGATTCATCAATCACGTCGACCGACTCGACGGCGAGCAGTTTGTGGGGGACGGTCAGATTTACCCCGACGAAATTCATGGCTTTTGCGCCGGCGATCGCGCTGCGCAAATTATCCGGATGCACCTCAAAGGCCAGATACCGCCAATTCAATCCGAGTGCGGCCATCGCGGGATTATGCATCGCCGGTGAGGCAGAATGGCGTATCGGATAGCCATAGACAGCACAAAAGCGCGTCGAAGCATCAATCGGCTTGGCAAAAGGGCCAGACACACCACGAGGTTACTAGGGCAGCACAAAAAAGCCAAGCAGCCCACCGACCGCGATCATCGCTAACATCAATATGGGTAAATAGCTTGGACTATTTCCGGGCCGCCGCTTGATGAGCCAGGGCGTTGCTGCGAGTTGCATGAGCAACGCCAGCAGCGGCGCGCTCCAGTGCCGCACCAGGACCGTGGACAGTACACAGGTCAAGCCAATCAACCACCACCCGTAATAAGGGCGGTCCTGCCATCTGCGTAGCACATAACGAGAGACGCCCCGGCTGTTGAGGACGATTAGCGGCAACCACCAGCAGGTTCGCTCGGCCAGAAAACATCCAAGCGCGCTCACGGCGGACGCGATAACCAGGATGGTGATTACGTATTGGAGGGGCAATTCCCGCCAAAGCCAAGCGGCAGTCAGCGCGCCAACAACGGTGAAGAAGACCGCCTCCGGCACGCTGTTCATGGTTGACTCTGCTTCGCCATCGCCAACTATACTAGTGCAGAATGGGCCACATCAAAATGGTCTTCCGGTTCGGCTGGCCATACCTCAAACGGTATTGGGTGCGGCTGGTCCTCGGGGTCTTAATGGGCCTGCTCTTCGGTCTCACCAACGCCAGCTTTGTGTGGGCCACCAAGACCATTATGGAGCGGCTTGAATCACCGGAAACGATTGCGTTCAAGGCGCAGACCCGCCCGGTCAAAGTTAAGCGCGTCTCCGAATTGACCCGGCGTGTCGATCGAGTCATCGATCCGTGGCTTCCCAAAATGGGGCGGAACCTCGATTGGCGGCAAGTGCTGGGCGGGATTCTGTTCATGCCGCTGTTATTCTCGTTCCGCGCGACCACCAGTTATTCAAGCAGTTACTGCATCGGCTGGGCCAGCGAACAGATGATCAATTCCATGCGGCTGGACGTGCTGGAAAAGCTCAGTTCCATGTCGCTCGATTTCTTTAACCGCTCGACCACGGGCGATTTGCTGACGCGCATCAACGGTGACACCGCGGCGCTTTTGCGTTGCTTGCGCTTGGGCGCGGCTGACCTCGTGAAAGAATCCATCACGCTCATCGCGCTCTTTTTCACGCTGCTCTACATCAATCCGATCTTGACCCTTTGCGTCATGTTGTTTGTGCCGCTGGTGCTCTTTCCCGTATCGGTGCTCGCCAAAAAGGTCCGCCGGGCGAGCAAATCCGCGCGGGGCGGCGAAATCCTGCAAACCAGCCATTTGGTCGAGCTAATCAACGGCATTCGCATTATCAAGGCCTATCACCTCGAGCGCCCACAGATCGAACGCTACCGCAAGGTTTCGCGCGGCATTCTAAGGCAGGGGATGCGCGGATTGCGGGCGCGCGAACTCACCGCGCCTTTGATTGAACTGATCTACATGCTCGCCTTCGGCGTGATGATCATTTTCATTTTCTACACCAGGGTTGGTATCACGGATTTCGCAAGTTTCCTGGTCAGCATGCTACTGTTCTTCGGCCCCGTTAAAAAACTCGCGAACGTCCACCTTATGTTTGAGCAGGCCTCCTTCGGCGTCATGCGCCTGGCCCAATTGCTTCAGATGAACCCGAGCGTGACCGAGCCTTCTGCGCCGAAGCCCATCCGCGAATTCAAATCCGAAATTGTGTTTAAAGACGTAGATTTCGCGTATACGAATCGTCCCGTGCTGCGCGAACTCAACCTAACCATTCCACGGGGACGCAATCTCAGTATCGCCGGACCCAGCGGGTCAGGGAAGAGCACGCTCATCAATCTACTCTTTCGCTTTTATGACCCCACGAACGGCTCAATCACCGTTGACGGGATAAACTTGCGCGACATCAGTTTCCACGACCTCCGCCAACTCATGGCGCTGGTGAGCCAGGACGTAACTCTTTTCGATACGACGGTCGCGGAGAATATTCTTTGCGGGAGGGAAGGCGCCACGCGCGATGAAGTCGAGGCTGCGGCCCGCGCCGCCTACGCACATGAGTTCATCGTGCACCTGCCGAAGAAATACGACACCAGAGTCGGTGAGCGCGGCGTTACGCTCTCGACCGGGCAGCGGCAGCGCATCTCGATCGCCCGCGCGTTTATACGCAACGCGCCGATCCTGGTGCTGGATGAAGCCACCGCTTCTTTGGATTCGGAAGCCGAGGCGGAAGTCCAGCGCGCGATCGACCGCCTTTCGGAAAACCGCACAGTGATTTGCGTTGCGCATCG
>DATENK010000482.1:0-3157 GCA_035275085.1 Verrucomicrobiia bacterium
CCAACGGTTCGCAAGAATCGTTGCTGGAGTTCATTGGGCGCGAAAGCGGCGTCTCAGAAGAGGTCTTTTTGCAGCGCCTCGCTTTGGTGCTGAGTTGGCCTTTCCTGGATCTGCGGCGCGTGACGGTGCCCACTGAGGCGCGCAACAAGATTTCTACCAAGGTCGCTTTCCAGTATTTCGCCCTGCCCACCGACGTGCAGGACCACACGCTCCAGGTCGCGGTCAGCAACCCCTTCGATGCAGGCATGCTGACCGCCGTGCAATTCGATGCCCGCATGCCGGTCCAATTCGCCCTCGCACCGAAAGCCGAGATCGAGAAGGCGCTCAAGAAATATTACGGCGTCGGCGCCGAGACGCTGGACGAATTGGCCAAGGACGAGCCGATCGATCTGCTCGTCGAGGACAAAGAGATCACCGAGTCCGACCAGGAAGCCAGCGTCATCAAATTCGTGAATCAGATCGTCTGGGAAGCGTACAAGGACCGCGCCACCGACATTCATTTCGAACCGGCGGAGGATGAATTGCGCATCCGCTACCGCATCGATGGCATCCTGCACCAAACGCCGATGCCGCCGCAACTCAAGCGTTACCAGGCAGCGATCATCTCGCGTATCAAAGTCATGTCCGGAATGAACATCGCCGAGAAACGTTTGCCGCAGGACGGACGTATCAACGTGCGGATCAAGGGCGAAGAAATCGACATTCGCGTCTCGACCGTGCCCACAGTGTATGGCGAGAGCGTGTCGCTGCGTTTGCTGACGCGCGGCAAAATCTTTTTGAGCCTGGATAAGCTTGGGTTCTCACCGCAGGAAGAAGCGATGATCCGCGACATCATCATCAAGCCGCACGGGATCATGCTCGTGACCGGTCCGACCGGTTCCGGGAAGTCGACCTCGCTCTACGCGTTCCTGAGCAGCATCAATTCGGTGCAGAAGCGAATCATCACGATCGAGGAGCCGGTGGAATACGAATTGAAAGGGATTAACCAGATCGCCGTCCGCGGCGATATCGGCCTGACGTTCGCGATGGGCCTGCGACACATCCTGCGGCAGGACCCGAACGTGATCATGGTCGGTGAAATTCGCGATTTGGAAACCGCGGAGATCGCCATTCGCGCGGCGCTCACGGGGCATCTTGTGTTCAGCACGCTCCATACAAACGACGCACCCAGCGCTTTCACCCGTTTGATCGATATGGGCATCGAGCCGTTCCTGGTGGCGTCGTCGGTCGAAGCGATCATGGCCCAACGCCTTGTGCGCACGATTTGTCCCGGCTGCAAGACCGAACAAAAAGTAGAACGGGATTATTTGCGGAAAATTGGTTTCCCCGAAAACGAAATTGAAACGGCAAAATTTTATCGTGGCGTTGGGTGCGAGGAGTGCCGCCAATTTGGATACCAGGGCCGTTTAGGCATCTATGAAATATTGATCGTCAGCGAAGCGATCCGCCCCCTGGTACTGAGCCGCGCCGCCGCCTCGACGATTGCGCAGCGTGCCATCGAGCACGGCATGCGCACGCTCCGCATGGACGGCTGGAACAAAGTCAAAGCCGGGCTGACCACCATCGAGGAAGTGTTGCGCGTCACGCAAACGGAAGAACATTTGCGCTCCCTGGTGGAATAATATGTGGAATCGGTTGAATAAGCTAAATAGGTTACAGCAGCTGCATCCAACTCAGAAGATCGTGGCCTCATTTAACTCCGGTAACCCATGCAACTCATTTAAGTAATCCGCATGCCACGCTGGAATTCCTGCAACGTTTTTCAAGTCGACCACGGCGCGCGCCACCTGTGGCAGTTCTCGAACAAGTTCGCGATCCAGAAGGAAGAAGCGAAGTTGGCGAACGAAGCGCTCTCCACTAAACCTTTCGAAAAGGATTGGCAGACACTCTTCCAGCCGCGCCTGAATGTGGCCTGGTTGCCGCCCGAAAAAGTCTTTTTGCGCGCGCTGCAATTGCCGAAGGCCGATTTTGCCGAGACGCAATCCATGGTGGACCTGCAATTGGAAAAGATTTCACCACTGCCCGTGGCGCAAGTCGTTTGGAGCTTCGAGACGCTCCCGCATACCGGCAGCGATATGCAGACGGTCATCGTGATCGTCGTCGCTCGGCAGGCAGTCGAGGAATTCCTCGGCCAACTCGAAGCGCAGGAATACATGGCCGATCGGCTTGAGTTACCGCTAATCGATCTGCTCCAGGCAACCGAAATCACGGGCGACGGCGTTTGGATTTATCCCTCCGCGGCCGGCCCCTGCCTGGTCGCATGGTGGTACGCCGGCATACTGCAACACATCGCGCTGCTGACGCTCCCGAACAACGAAGGTCGCGGCCCGCTGCTCCAAAATCAGTTAGTGCAAATCATGTGGGCGGGCGAATTGGAAGGCTGGATCACCGGCCCACCGAAATTTCACATCGTGGCCGAAGGTCTCCTCGCCGACGAATGGCGCCATTACGTCCCCAGCGATCACGCGGTGGACATCGTTGAGCCTCCGAGCCCGACGGAGATCGCCACGCGCACCGCCCGCCGCGCGGCCGAAGACAAACCGCGCGTACCGCTGCTTCCCCCCGAATACGCCACGCGCTACAAGCAACGCTTCGTCGACCGCCTCTGGATGCGTGGTCTCGGCGCCGTGCTGTTGCTCTACATTTTCGGGGTGCTGATTTACTTCGCCTTCGTTCAGGTCGGTAATTTCCGGCTTAATGGCATCGAGGATGAGATCGCCCAGCGTGGCACAGAGTATACCAATACGGTTCGGCTTAAAGAGCGCGTGAAAGTTTTGCAGGACCAGATGGACCTGCAGTTCGCGGCGCTGGATTGTTATAAGGCCATCGCGGACAAATTGCCGCCGGAGCTCACGTTGAATTCGATGACGTTTGACAAAGGCCGAAAACTGACACTGAACGGCACCGCCTCCAGAGACTCTGTTAATGCCATTCACACTTTCAACGAAGAGCTGCGCCGAGTTACGGTTAGGGACCAGCCCCTTTTCGCCAAAGTCGCGCCGCCGAATAGCAACTTCGCGCCGGGCAACCAGGACCTCGCGTGGAATTTTGTTTGCGAGTTGCGGAGGTCCACCGCCGAATGAAGGGCTTCTTTGACAAGCTGAACTTGCGGCCACAGGAACGTCGCCTCGTGGTGATCGTCGGCATTGTGGTCTTC
>DATENK010000483.1:0-4954 GCA_035275085.1 Verrucomicrobiia bacterium
CGGGGCCAATTTTTCACAACCACCGGCGAAATTCTGATCCGCGAATACACCCTCAACGGCAAAGAAAGCGGTGAAACTGCCCGCGCATCATCCCGTTCCGATTTGCGTGCGGCTCTGGAATGGACGTTCCCCTTGCGTTTCGCCGAAGTCATCACCGGCGACGGCAGCCACGTATTTCGCGAGCGCATCGACTTTTCGGATACCACCGCCTTTGGCAATCGCACCCTGCGGCTGCACCCCGATCTCCATGGCCGCAAATGGCTGCGCTTCGAAGTCTGGGACATCGCCTCCAACGGCGCTTTTACGCAGCCGATTTGGTTGGAATGACATTGTGGAACTGTTGAGCCGCAGTGTTAATGAGAAACAGACCGGGCGAGAATTGTGATGCATGTGGCTGGGTGCTCGGCTAATCTAGAGTTGTGTTCTGGTCGGATCGAACGAGTTTCCTGATCGCTGTCCTGTTTTATGGACTGAGCACCTTGTATTCGATTTTCCTGTTCCGAAGGGGCTTTCGGGAAGCCACGCGCATCACTTATTTCCTGCTGTTCGGCGGTTTCGTTTTTCATACCGCGGCGATGATCCTGCGGGGGTTTAGGTATGACCGTTGCCCTATCCATAATCTCTATGAAGCCACGCTTTTCGCTGAGTGGATGATGCTCGCGATTTATCTGGTGGTCGGCCTGTGGTCACGGCTGCGCTTTCTGGGTGCATTTGCGTCGCCATTTTTGTTCGGCATCAGCGTGTTTGCGCTGATGCCGCAACTCGATCAAAGGACCGAAATCACGGCGCGAGAAGGGTGGCTGAGCTTCCACGTGGCGCTGTTCGCGCTTGCGTACGGCGCGTTCGGACTCAGCTGCGTCGCCGGGATCATGTACCTTACTCAGGAACGCGATTTGAAATTCCACAAGTTCCGCGCGGTGCTCTCGCTTATGCCGCCGCTGCAAAGGCTTGAGTTGGTTGCCGGCCGATTGTTACTCGGCGGCCTCGTGCTATGGACGTCAGCCCTGATGATTAGCGCTGTGCTGGCGCGGCAGCTTGGAAACGTCAAATACTTGAGCGATCCAAAAATCCTGTGGTCATTCCTCGTTTGGGGGTTGTACCTCGCGCTGGTGATTATGCGGTGGCGATTTGCGCAAGGCGGCCGCCGCTTTGCCGCGGGCGCGGTGGGGACTTTTGTATTCGTGCTATTGACGTATTGGGGCGCGAGCCTCCTTTCGCCTATCCACGCGCCATGATTGTAGTTCTCGGCCTGAGCCATCACACCGCGCCCGTCGCTTTGCGAGAGCGATTCGCGTTCGGTGAGGCGCGTGTCCCTGCTGCGCTCCAAACCATGCGCGAGACGGGTCTGGCGCACGAAGCGGTCATTCTGTCGACATGCAATCGCGTCGAGCTTTACGCGGCAACAACTCAGCCGCCGCATCACGCCCTCGCAGAACTTCGGCAGTTTTTGGTGACGTGCCACGATTATCATGATCCGCTCACGGATGAACTCTATGCGCTGACGGAGCCTCAAAGCATTGAGCATCTTTTCCGTGTAGCCTGCGGGTTGGATTCGATGGTGCTGGGTGAAACGGAGATTCTGGGTCAGTTGAAAAAAGCTTACGAATTTGCTCTGCAACATGGGCACACCGGTCCGCTGCTTAATAAGGCTTTTCAAAGAGCGTTTAATGTCGCCAAGCACGTCCGCACTGAAACCAACATTCAACGCGGCAGCATCTCGGTTGGCTCCGTGGCCGTGGAACTCGCGGAGAAGATTTTCTCGTCGCTGACCAATCGCCATGTGATGGTGCTCGGCGCGGGCGAAACGAGTGAGAAAACCGCCCGTGCGCTGCTGTCGCGCGGCGCGCGCAGTATCATTGTTTCGAATCGGTCGTACGAACGCGCGGTCAGTTTGGCTGCTGAACTCGGCGGAAAAGCGATCCAGTTCGAAGAATGGTCAACGACTTTCGCTGATGTGGACATTGTTATCAGCAGCACTTCGGCGCCGCACTACATTGTCGACCGGTCGAAACTCGAGCCGCTTATGCGCCTGCGCCGCAATCGGCCACTCTTGCTTATTGATATTGCCGTGCCGCGCGACATCGATCCGCAAGTGAACTTCCTGGACAACGTTTATCTTTACAATATCGACGACCTTCAGGCCATTGCGGACGATTATCTGAAGCAGCGCAAAGATGAGATCGTTCGCTGTGAAGCGATCATCCGCGAACGGGCAGCCCAACTTTCCTCGCCTCGTCCGCCGCCAATGACTTCCGGAACGGCGCAACCAGCGTACGAATAAGCTGTGCCTTACCACATCGGGTTTGGTAGAAGTCTGCCATGAGGCGCGCTTTGCATTTAATGGTCTCCACTCTGGCCGCTACCCTGGTTTTTGGGCGCGCCGCCGATGTGAAGTATCCGCCGCTGACCATCGGCTCTCCGGCATCCGATTTCAAATTGCCCGCGACCGATGGCCGCACCTACAGCCTTAAGGATTTTTCGAAAGCAAAAATCCTCGCCCTGGTTTTTACGTGCAACCATTGCCCGACCGCGCAGGCATATGAAGAACGCATCAAGCGGCTCGTCGATGATTACGGTTCGCGTGGTGTGTCGGTCGTGGCTATCAATCCGAACAGTGCCGATGCGGTGCGGCTTGATGAGCTCGGGTATACAGATTTGGACGATACGTTCGAAGCAATGAAGGTTCGCGCAGCGCACCGGAAATTCAATTTCCCTTACCTCGACGACGGGCCCACTGAAGCTCTGGCGAAGAAATTTGGCCCTACAGCGACGCCGCATGTCTTCATTTTCGACGCGGAACGCAAGCTGCGTTATCAGGGACGCATCGACGACAATGAGCGTGAGGACCTGGTGAAGTCCCGCGACACTCGGGTTGCGCTCGACGCGTTACTGGCCGGCAAAGAGCCGCTCGTCACGACCACGAAAGTCTTTGGCTGCTCGACCAAGTGGGACGACAAGATCGAATCAAACCACCGCTGGCTCGAAAAGGTGCGCAAGGAACCGGTGAACGTCGCGGCCGCAGACGCAAAAGCGCTGCAGGAACTGCGCGCCAACAAAACCGGCAAAGTGCGCCTGATCAACATCTGGGCGACGTGGTGCGGCCCTTGTGTGGCTGAATTCGACGATCTCATGGAAACAAACCTGCGGTTTCGGCATCGCGATTTCGAATTGGTGACGATTGCCGCCCAGTTTCCTGACGAAAAGGAGAAGATCCTTAAATTCTTGGAGCAGCACCATGCTTCGACACGAAATCTGTATTTCGCTACCTCCGACAAATATAAGTTAATTGAAGCGTTGGACCCGGAATGGAGTGGCGCGCTGCCGCATACGCTGTTGATTGCTCCCGGTGGCCAAGTCCTTTACCGCCACGAGGGGGAGAACGATTTCCTCGAACTTCGCCGCAAAATTGTGCCCGCCCTGAACAAGATTACCCCGTGGCCGGGCATGAGCGACGCGCGATAATCCGTACTTTTACAGAGGGCGCAAACCGCAATAAATCAGCGGCAAATCGCTTCTTTTCATCCGCGCGATGACGATTTTCCAATCATGCAAAGCAGTGCGGTTATCAGATTTATCCTTTCCATTTTGGTTTCGGTGGCCATGCCGGCCAGCGCGGCGTTCAATGCCCGACTTCAGGGGCAATCGCGGGGCAGCACGACCTGGCTCGATGGCAACCTGAAGGACTGGCGCGATCTGGATTTTGTTCCTTGCCGGGTTTACCTTACCGGTGGGCCAGCCAACAACAAGGTCATCGTGGTGGAGTTCGATCACGCGCAGGGGCGTAATCCAGCGATTGCAAATCTCTGCAAGTTCACGCCCTCGGCTAATGTGCTGATCACATCGGCCCCGGTGCTTTCCGCGCCAGTGAACTCGCCGCGTTGGAGCTACACTTTCACGATCAAGCTCCTGGATAACAAGCCCGGTTGGGTGCTGTTTAACGCGAAGGTTGCTGCGGGGGCGCACCTGAACGGCGGCAGTTCCGTTGGTATGCGTGGCAGCCCGTCGCTTGGGAGCTTGCAACTCCATAAGATCGCTCCCGCGGCTCCGACTCCTGCCGTCATTGATCTTGCTTTAATGAAGTTCGGTCCCGCGCAAGCTGCGCCCGGTGAAATCATCACATACACCCTTCAGTATTCCAACAAGACCACTTCAACAATTCAGGCGACCAATGTTCAGATCACCGATGTTTTGCCTGTTCAGGTCACGCCTGAAAACCTTGGTAGCGGCCGGCTAGTGGGAAACAGCGTCGTGTGGGATATCGGCGGGCTCAATGCCGGCGGCGCCGCAACGGTGTCCTATACTGTTCGCGTAAGTTCCAATGCTGCCTTTGGTGAAGTGTTCACCAACTCCGCCTCGATCGTCAGTTCCCAGCCGGATGCAAATTCGAACGATAATAGCGCGAGTGTGATCACTCATATCCTTATGAATCGGGCCCCAATCGCAAATCCGGACTCGTATCAGGGTCGGGAGAACCAGCCGCTGATCGTTGGGGCTCCGGGTGTGCTAGCGAACGACAGCGATGCCGACAACGATACGTTAACGGCAATTCTCGTCAGCGCACCTGCGCATGGGACAGTGGTATTCAACGCCGACGGCAGTTTCACTTATACCCCGAGCACCAGCTATTCGGGATCGGATGCGTTCACTTATAAAGCAAACGATGGAATGGCCGATTCGTCTGCGGTCGCCGTCAATATACTGCTGCTGCCTAACCCAAAAGAAAACCACGCGCCCCTGGCGGTGAACGATCAGTATGGAACCACAACCAATTCCACTCTGAATGTTCCCGCCCGGGGCGTGCTCACGAATGACTCGGATCCCGACAACGATCCCCTGAGCGCGATTTTGGTCGGTGGCCCCGTTCATGGCACGTTGGCGCTGAATCCGAACGGTTCATTTCAATACATCCCCGCACCTGGTTTTGCGGGGATAGATGCCTTTACCTACAAGGCCA
>DATENK010000484.1:0-3939 GCA_035275085.1 Verrucomicrobiia bacterium
TGGCGCCGCTGCAAGCCGCGGTGCATTCTTTGCCTTCGCCCGCCTGCAATGAGGCTACCGAAGCGAACGCCGCGATCGTCAAACAGAAGATTACTTTTTTCATATATCTCTTTTGTTAATAAATGGGACTATACATTCTTCAATATTTCTGACGCTTTTGTCAAAGCTTCATTCAACTTACTTGCATCCCGCCCGCCGCCACGCGCATTGTCCGGACGCCCGCCGCCCTTACCGCCGACGATCGGCGCGATCGTCTGGATAATCTTCCCCGCCTGCACCTTGGATGTGAATTCCGGCGATACTGCGGCCACGAGTGCGACCGCTCCATTTGCCACGCCCCCCAGCAGAATCACACCCTTAAATTCACCCTTAAGCGCGTCCGCCACGCCTTGCAGATAATCGCCGTCCGCCGTGCCAAGACTCTCGATGATCGCCCGCACTGACCCAAACGTCTGCGCTTTCGCAACCAATCCCCGAGCGCTCTCCGCCGCCTGCTTCTGCTGCAACGCCTTAAGTTGCTTCTCCAACTCTTTCTGATGCGCGAGCAACGACTCCATCTTTTTCTCCAGTTCGCCCACCGGCGAATTCACTTTTCCTGCCAGCGAATTCAGCAATTCCATTTCCTCGCGCATCTTTTCATAAGCCCGCAACCCCGCTATGGCCTCGATGCGTCGGACGCCGGAAGCAATAGCTCCTTCAGCCACGATCCGGAACAATCCAATCTCACCGGTATTTCGCGTATGCGTCCCACCACAAAGCTCCATCGAATAACCATTCAGCGCCCTCGCTTCGCCGCCGATCTGCACCACCCGCACTTCATCCCCATACTTCTCGCCGAAGAACTGCATGATGTCCTTCCGGCCCTTCACGTCCGAATAAGGCACATTGATCCACGATACTGAAACCCCCTCCACAATCCGCTCATTCACCAACTTCTCGACATCCCGAATCTGCGAGGGCGTGAGCGCCGCGCCATTGAAATCAAACGTCAACTTCTCCGGCCCCACATACGACCCCTTCTGAGCCGCCTCACGGCTCACCACTTCATGCAACGCCCAATGCAACAAATGCGTCACCGTATGGTGCCGCTGGATGGCGTCACGCCGCGGACGATCCACCGTCAACTCGACGGCGCTCCCGGCCGCAGGCGCATCTTTGTCCCCGATAAAATGTAGCCACGTGGTTCCGCTCTTTTGAGTGTTGATTATGCGCCAAAGTTGGCCGCCTTGCTGCAGTTCGGCGGTGTCACCTACCTGCCCGCCGGATTCGGCGTATGCCGGGGATGTGTCGAGGATGACCGCAGTCTTGTCCTTGATTTGCACGGCTTCGATAACCTTGGCCGTCGTAGCGAGTTGATCGTAACCAACGAATTTTGTCGGGGTCGCATTCTCAAGTTGGGAGACCTCGATCACTTGCTTCTTTTGGGATTTGCGAGCGCGTTCGCGCTGCTCCTCCATTAGTCTTTCGAATTTAGCCGTGTCGACTGCCAACCCACGCTCGCGCGCCATCAACTCGGTCAGATCCAGCGGGAACCCATACGTGTCGTATAGCTTGAACGCGAACTCGCCCGAAATGCTCTCCTTGGCTTCCTCGTTGAACAGCTCGATTCCGCGATCCAGCGTTTTGTTGAAGGCCTCTTCCTCGGTCCGAATCGTGTCCTGCACCGACTCCTTGCGCGCTACGATCTCGGGAAAAACATGCCCCATCGTTTCAGCCAGCACGTCCACAAGTTTATAAAAAAATGGCTCGTGAAAACCTAACGTTCGCCCGTAACGCACAGCACGCCGCAAAATGCGACGCAGAACATAATGTCGATCCGTGTTGCCAGGGCGAATTCCGTCCGCAATTGCAAAACTCAGCGTCCGGATATGGTCGGCGATTACGCGAAAGGCAATGTCGATTTTGTGTTGCTCGGACCAGTGACTTGATTCCCCAGTAGGAAGAGTGGATGTGTAGCGCTTGCCGCTCAGTTTTTCGAGGCGATCAAAAATAGGCCGGAACACGTCCGTCTCGTAATTCGAAATCTTTGCCTTTTTGAAATCCGAAAAATTTTTCGTGCCCTGGATTATGCTTGTGACGCGTTCGAAGCCCATGCCGGTGTCCACATGGCGAGCGGGCAGGGGGGTGAAAGTGCCATCCTGGTTCGCGTTGAATTGGATAAAGACGAGATTCCAGATCTCGATACAGCGCGCATCGCCTTTATTCACCAGCGAACCGAGCGTGTCGCCTTCGGGCGTGAGGTCGACATGGATCTCTGAGCACGGCCCGCAAGGCCCGGTCTCGCCCATCATCCAAAAGTTGTCTTTCTTCCCGCCATTCACAATGTGAACCGTGGGATCCAACCCACCGGCCGAAAACAACCGAGCCCAATGATCGTAGGCTTCCTGGTCAAAGTCGCTCGGATCGCCTTGTCCTGGTTTGTAGACCGTCGCGTAAAGCCGGTTCTTGGGAAAGTTCCAGACGCCTGTCACCAATTCCCAGGCCCATTCAATCGCTTCCTTTTTGAAGTAGTCACCAAAGCTCCAATTGCCCAGCATCTCAAAAAAAGTGTGGTGATACGTATCCAGCCCCACGTCCTCCAAATCGTTATGTTTTCCCCCCGCGCGGATGCACTTTTGCGTGTCTGCGGCGCGTGGGGGATTGAACGGCGCCTTCTGTTGGCCGAGGAAAATCGGCACGAACTGGTTCATCCCGGCGTTGGTGAACAACAGGTTCGGCGAATCCGGCAACAGGCTGGAAGACGGCACGATCGTGTGTTGCTTGGACTTGAAAAAGTCCAAAAACGACTGCCGTATTTCACTGCTCGTCATAAAGCGGCAAAACATACGATTTGGGTCAATTCAAAGCCAGAGGAAGTTCGATGGGTAATGCCATCGTCGCGGCATTGTTAACTTTTCAAAGTTAACAGTTAACTTTCGTGTTAACTTTATTTTTGCGGATTTCCTCAAGAAAACGCCAAATGTTAACTTGTTAACTTTTTCCGGAGGTGCCTTCATCGTTCAATCCAGGTTCCCTCCGTGCCGGCTTTTTCGCGCTTGCAAACGCGTCCCTTGGCGGCAGATTAAGAACCTTGAACAGGGCGGCGCGCGCTTAGCTCAGTGGTAGAGCACTTCCTTCACACGGAAGGGGCCGCAGGTTCGAACCCTGCAGCGCGCACCATCTCATCTTTCTTGCGAGCGACCGCCGAATGCACCAAAGTGCCGGGGGTCGCAATGCCATACATCCTGCACGACGGACTCAACTTCAATTATTCGGACACTGGCTCCGGAACGCCTTTCATTTTTCAGCACGGCCTTGGCGCCGATCTCACCCAACCCGTTGCCCTCGCGGACGTCGGCAAGAAATTCCGCGTGATCTCGTTCGATTTCCGCGCACACGGTGGCACTCATCCCATCGGCCCGATCGAGAAAATCGGCCTCGCACCGTTTGCCGACGACCTCGGCGCTGTCCTCGATCTGCTAAGCGTCGAATGCGCAATCATCGGAGGCATTTCGATGGGCGCAGCCGTATCGCTGAATTTTGCGCTGCGCTTTCCGGATCGTGTGCTTGGCCTGATCCTTTCTCGTCCTGCATGGCTCGATGCGCCGAACCCGTGGAACGTGAAAATCTTCACGCTGATCACCAGGCTCATCGCCGCCCACGGGCCAACGAAAGGCCAGTACCTTTTCAAAGAAACTCTTGAATACCAGCAGACTCTGCGCGATTGGCCGGAAGTCGCGCACTCTCTCGCTGGCCAGTTTGAGCGCCCTGGCATCGAGGAGACCGCCTTCAAGCTCGAACGCATCATCCACGACACCCCCAGCCTCGACCGTCGCGAATGGTCCCGCATCAAAGTTCCCACTCTGGTGCTCGGCAACAAACAGGACCCCATCCACCCTTTCGAATACGCCGCCCAAACTGCCGACCTGATTCCCGGCGCTGAACTCAAAGAAATCACGC
>DATENK010000485.1:0-2979 GCA_035275085.1 Verrucomicrobiia bacterium
AAAGCGGCCACCGACGATTGTCGTCGCGTGCTCCGTTTGAAAAATCTGATTCAGTTCGCTGGTAAAGATCTCGAATTGGCTTTCATAATCCACATCAAATGGCGAACGACTCATGACAAGGTCGAGGTTCGCGTTGGTGGATATCACCTCAAGCCGTTCTGCGCCGTGTTGTTTCAGTTCGCTCACCAAGCGTCCCGCCAGAAATAAGGTGTGCACTCCGGGCGCCCATTCCCGGTGGTAGCCGCCCACCACAATCGGCGTTTGGGAGTCATCAAATGAGAAGTCGCGCCGCGCATTCGTCGGGTCGTAATACTGAAAGTTATCGCCTGAATGGTAATCCTGATATTTGGCAAGGAGAAAAATCGAATCCTGCGCGGTGAGCTGTTGCTTGATTTGCGTGTACCACTCAATGCGAGTCAGTTCGTTGTTTGGGCGCACGCCTTCGTTCCGCTGGTAATCGAGGTCCAGTGAATAGCTCGTGTTCCCGAAAGTGCCGAATTGCGAGGCCACTTCGCGATATTGCGCGTCGCTTCGTACGTCGGTAGTGGTCACCAGGCCAAGGCGGTTTCTTTCGAAGAGCCGTGAATACTCCTGTTGCGAGATGTTTTGCGAGAACGTGCCGGCGCCGACCGGCGCCAGCAGGTTCGCCAGCAGCAGTTCATTGAACCATGCCGTTTCGTATCGCAGGTTGAAGCGAGTAGGATCGCGGAAAGCATCGAAGCTGTTGGCGAGGAACAAATGCGCCGAATAATTTCCATAGTCGTCAATCACCGCGCGTGCGGCTTCGCGCACACTAACTTCCGAAAGGCCAGCGCGCTGATAGATAGTCGCGAGGCTTGCGCTGCGAACGGCGCGATCCTGATCGAGTAAAAGTTCAGATCGATATATGTGCCGGTTGTCATTCAACTCAACCGATTTCTCCAGGCTGCGAACCGCATCGTTGATGCGATTCCGTTCGTAATCGATCAAAGCTGAATACAACCAAGGGGTCGGGTCATTCGTATCCAGACGTTTCGCAAGTTCCAGTTCTTTAAATGCGTGAAAGTCGTCATGCACCTGATCGAAAGCCTTGCCCAGGTAACTGCGGAGAAGCGACCGGTTTGGCTCGAGCGCGGCCGCTGTTTGTATATCAGCCCGGCCGCCCTCGGTGTCGCCCTGGCGGATTCGGCAAAGCCCGCGGCCAAGCCATGCATTGCCCAGCGCGCCATCGATGCTCAACGCTTCTTCGAAAACTTGCTGCGCTTCGCTGATCCGGTTTTGCGCGGCCAGAACAAATCCCCGCAGCGCGAGTGCCTGCGCGTTCCGCGGCGAAAGTTCCAGTGCCTTTCGCAGCGCCCGGTCCGTGGCATTCAGGCGGCCAAACGAAAATTCCAATTCCGCCACACGGGCCCATGCAAACCCGAACCTCGGGGATTTTTCTACCGCAGCGCGCGCCAATGCCAGCGAGGTTTCCAAGTTGGTCGGCTGCTGCAAGTAAGATTGAGCCAACCATTCGCTGGCGGTCGCACCTTTATCTGGCTTGACGGCGCCGCGCCCCGTAACCGCAACGATCACCGTGCGCAATGCAACAGAAAGTGGCGACGCGGCTGGGACTGCGTTTAGTTCGGTCTCGGCCTTATCCACTTGTCCCACCGCCAGCAACAAACCTGCGCGATAGATGCGTTCGGCGTCGCTGGTTGCAACCCGTCCCGCGGGATAATTCGTAAGCGCCTGCAGCAGATCGCCACTGCGGTATGCACTGAGTGAGTTTGCCAGTGCCGTTTCTTCCGCCAACGTGAACGACAGTTCATCGGGATCGATCACACCTGGATAATAAAGCCACCATTGCACCACGCTCGTCGCCTGAATCACCGCCGTCATCACTGGTGCTTGGCCAGGAAGCACAGTGCCCTGGCTCCCATTCGTCAGCGTGACGGAGCCCTGCGGATTGTAAAGCTCGACCTCGCCATCGAACACAGTGACGACAGTTCGCCCCGCCGGATCGACCTCTACGACAAATTCGGTCCCTCTGGATGCACCGATCGCGTGCGGCGTTTGCAAGAGGAACTCGCGTGGCTTGTCGCGGGTAAAAATGTAAACTGCGCCCGCTTTGAGGTCGATGATGCCTTTGCCGGCCGATTGAGTCGGCGGCAAAATTTCCATCGTGGTCAATTCATCCACACGCAGCCGGCCAAGCTCAGCGAGGCGCACCGTTGCTCGGCTGAGCGCAAGGGTGCGCAACCGATCGAATACTGCGAGCTTTAGCCCGACCTCGGCGGGCATCCAATTCGTAAGTTTACCGGTCGCCTCAACCTTTCCTTCTTTGGTGAGCAACTCTCCCTGCGGCGCGGCGCACCAGCCGCTCTGGATCATGACAAACGCGATCCAAAAGGTGCTGGCCCAGCAAATTTGGGGACATGCCATGTGCTCGAGACGGGACTTTGCATTTGGCGCACCGAAATTAAAAGGTAATTTCAATGCCATGAGGGCAGGACGAATGAAGCTGCCGTACTTGCGTTAACGTTTTACAAAACTGTCCAGGCGCGCCTTCATGTTTTCGAGCTGTGGCTTGAGTTTGGTGAAGCGAGGATCGTCCATCCAGTCATCCAAAACGCGCAGCGCAAAGCGGTCCCGGCTCATTTGCGGGCTGGGATCGGGCCGTGAGGCAGTCGTGAGCAGATTGTACGAGACCATCAGGTTGCGGTTCGGGTAAAGCTTGGCGAATGTGTTAATTTCAGACGGCAGGCGGGCGGGATCAAGCAGATAGGTCTCCACCACCGTTCTCTGTTGCGCGTCGCTCAGGTTCGCCCGCGCGAAATAGTTCGCGCGAGTGATTTCGCGGCCGCGCATCAGGTCGGGCGAGTTTTGGAGTTCGGTCAGCATCGCGGCGGGTTCTTTCAGGACAAGCCGATCCAGTGCCAGATATGCAGCATGCGCCACCGCCTGATTGTCCTTTTTCTTAAGCAAATCGGTCAAGACTGGCACCAATTCTGTCCCTCC
>DATENK010000486.1:0-3299 GCA_035275085.1 Verrucomicrobiia bacterium
CCCGAAGCTTTTTTTGCAGAGCATTTTGTGGCGAATTATTGCCCGCTCGTTTTTTGCGAGAAGAGCGGCTGCAATCGCACGCCTGACAAACTTCCCGCACGCGAACTCGCGCCGGTGCTGGAAGCCTGTGACAGACACCTCTCCCGGGTCATCAGCCTTCTGCAGCCCGAGTGGGTAATCGGAATTGGGGACTTTGCCGAAAAGCGTGCGCAAGCGGTTTTGGCTGAAAAAGGCGTGAAAATCGGCAAGATTCTGCATCCCAGCCCCGCCAGTCCGGAAGCCAATCGCGGCTGGGCGGAAAAGGCCACGGCGCAACTCCTGGCCCTCGGGGTATGGAAATCCCCTACAGGGAAAACCAGCCGCTGAATGGGAAAAGTATCTGATGTGCGAACCCGCGTGATCATGCGAGGTTTCGGCGGCATGGAACAACAGGAGTTCAAGCATCCCCTTGCGGAATGTCCGCACGTGAAGCGGCATATTCCCATCCGTTGGCACCGCTACGAGAGTTTTCCGGTGCCCATGCGGCACCACTGCCTCAAACTTCCTCGCGCCCGTTGGACGCGCTTTCTGCGCCAACAGGTCGCGCGCGGGTAATCTCTTGCTTCCCAGCATTTAACTCGGAACAATAGCCCATCTATGAAAGGGCTAATTTACGGATGGGCTATCGCTGGCTTAATCACCGCAGCCGCGCGCGCGGAAAGCGAAGACTTGTACTGCCGGCAGCACAATGCTCTTGTGCCAACGGACGTTTCCGTCACGGGCCGCAAATATGCACCCAGCCGGGAAATCGATATCCTGCACCTGGCCATTGATGTTACGCCCGACTTCAAGCAGCGCTCGATCGAAGCGGAAGTAACGTTGAGGTTCAAACCGATCGCCAAACCTTTCAGTGAATTGCGGTTGGACGCAGTCGACCTTTCCGTGGCAAACGTAGGATCCTCGGACACCATTTCCGGCTGGCATGCCTCCGATAAAGAAGTGGTGATCGCCTTCGATCCCGCCATTCCGGTCGATAAGGAAGCGACAGTTAATATCCGTTATTCGGCTACGCCCAGGAAGGGTTTGTATTTTCGCACGCCGGAAATGGGCTACAAGCCCGAGGATACCCATCTCTGGACGCAGGGCGAGCCCATCGAAGCGCGGCATTGGTATCCTTCCTTCGATGCGCCCAATGAAAAATTCACGTCCGAAGTGACGTGTCACGTACCGGAAGGGATGGTCGTCCTGTCGAACGGCAAAATGATTTCCGAAGAGAAGGACGCCGGAACGGGTTTGACCGGCGTGCGCTGGTTGCAGGACAAGCCGCATGTAAATTACTTGATTGCTCTTGCGGCCGGCAAATTCAAGAAGGTGGAAGACAAATATAAGGACATTCCCCTGGCGTTTTACACGCCCGCGTCCCAGATCGAACACGCGATGAATTCATTTAAGGACACCAAAGACATCATGGCTTTCTTCGAGCAGGAGATCGGCGTCGCCTATCCCTGGGCCAAGTACTACCAGGTCTGCGTGGATGATTTCGTCATGGGAGGCATGGAAAATACCAGCCTGACTATCCTTACTGATAGCACGTTGCATTCGCCTGACTCCGAACCGATCCGCAGCAGCCAGGGGTTGGTCGCTCACGAAATGGCCCATCAATGGTTTGGTGACCTCGTGACCTGCAAGGATTGGGCGCACTTGTGGTTGAACGAAGGGTTCGCCACCTATTACGACGCCCTCTACGAAGGCCACAAGCATGGTCCCGACGCGCTGCGCTACACCATGTATCAAAGCGGCAAGGGAATCATGGCTCAGCCGAACCAAACGAACGCCATTGTCCGCCGCGATTGGCGCGATCCCGAGGAACAATTCAGTTACCTCGCCTACCCGAAGGGCAGTTGGGTGCTGCACATGCTCCGCGGCCAACTCGGCGAGGACCTTTATCGCCGCTGCATCAAGACCTATCTCGAACGCTTCCAGTTTGGCAACGCCGAGACGGAAGACCTCAACCGCGTGATCGAAGAACTTTCCGGCCGCAGCTTCGACCGCTTTTTCGATCAATGGGTCTATCACGCCGCCTATCCGGACGTGGCCGTAAGTTACAATTGGGACGAGAAGAACAAGCTCGCCAAACTCACCTTGACACAAAATCAAAAACTGAGCGAAGACGTGCTCTTATTCGAGTTTCCGCTCACCATCCGTTTCAAGGCAAAGGGCGGCAAATCGGCCGAGCGCAAAATTATCGTCAAAGAAAAATCGGAGGACTTTTATTTCCCGCTCTCCGAAGCGCCTGAAATCGTACGCCTCGACCCTGAACTCACAGTCCTGGCGAAATTCGCTTTCAACCCGCCCACGCCCATGATTTACGCGCAACTCGCCGACTCCAGCGACATGCTCGGCCGGTTGATTGCGGCCGAACAGTTGAGCAGCAAAAAGGACAAAGACACCGTGAAACGCCTTAAGGACGTGCTTAACAAGGATGACTTTTACGGCGTGCGTCTCGCCGCCGCGCAATCGTTGCGATCGATCCAGTCGGACGAAGCGCTCGAGGCGTTGCTCGCTTCCCGCGACCAATCGGACGCACGTGTGCGCCGCCAGGTCCTCTCAGGAATTAATGGGTTCTACCGCGACACTAGTTATCAGGCCGCGCTCAAAACCATTCCCGACGAGAAGAATCCGGAAATCAAAACGCTCGCGATCTCTTCCCTTGCCGGATACGCCAAGCCTGAAGTAAAAAGCACATTCCTCAAATTCCTGAACTCCGAATCGTACAAAAATGCGTTCGCCGACGCTGCCATCCAGGGCATTCGCGCTCAGGACGATCCGGAACTGCTCGAACCGTTGCTCAAAACGCTGAAAGATCGCGAACCGCAGTTTACCTCCACTGGCCTTGCACGTGGCCTCGATACGGTGGCGTTCCTCGCGCGCAACGAGAAGGACAAAGACCCTTATCGCGAGTTCATCGTGCAGCATGTGAACAGCAAAAGGCAGCGCGTCCAATTGGCCGCCATCAACGCACTCGGCACCCTCGGCGATCCCAAATCCGTCGCTGTCCTCGAAAAATTCACCGGCAGCGTAAAAGAAAGCCCAGAGCGCGCCGCCGCCGAAAAAGCTATCGCCGCCGTCCGCGACCAAAAGAAAGCCGGCGTCGAGCTCGGCACCCTCCGCACCGAGGTCATGAACCTCCAAAAAGATAATCGCGAACTGCGCAAAGAACTCGACGACGTGAAGAAGAAGCTTGAAGCGTTAGCGCCCAAACCCACGAACGGGGACCAGAAAACCGAATCTACGTCCACCAAAACCAAGAAAACCAAGAA